>PGZN01000091.1 GCA_002840165.1 Firmicutes bacterium HGW-Firmicutes-8 | reverse complement strand
TTTCGTTTATCATCCTCTGATGTTAACCCCGAAGCGGCTTGGAAATTTATATGGTAAAAATTTAGTTTAAAAAACAAACTTTCACGAAGTAGTAGTACAAAGACCACAAAGAGTATCTGCTATTCCAAACTAACGCGTTCTCTCTCTTGATTAATCAACTTTTAATTAATAATTTTTTTAAAACAACCAAATCGTGCTAGAAAACCTTTAGTATGCAGTCCACTGTCTCTTTGTGCCCTTCGACCCCAGAGCAGTACCTGTGAGTCTTTGTGGTTCATTTTTTTATCCGCGTCGTTCTTATCCGCGTTTATCCGCGTCATCCGCGGCTTAATTTAGGTTTTGATTGCAGTTTTGCTGCGCTAGGTCCTCTGTGGTTTCTTGTACTCCCTACCCCACAATCCGTACTATTTGAAGGTTTTGTTCCTATCATGTAGAATAAAATATCATTACTGAATTTCGTGCCAGATCTTGAAGGAGGCGCCTACGCGTGTCCAAATTTATCATCAGGCCAAAACCGGTCTTAAATGAAAGCTCCCCAATTGATGCCAGTTACCTCGTCCTGGCCGTGCTGCTTGTTGTCCTCGGGGTTGTCATGATTACAAATGCCGGATTCCGGGTTGACAGCGACGGTTCAAATTATTTCGCTTACTTAAGGTCTGCTGTCTTTGACCGGGACCTGGACTTCCATAATGAGTTTGCCCACTTTAATAAAGCCTTTTGGACAACCTATCAGCCCAAAGAAACCGTTACAGGCCATTTGACGAACGTATTCTCGGTAGGTCCGGCTGTGTTGTGGGCGCCCTTTTACCTGGCGGCCCATCTCTTTGTGCTTGCTGCCAACTTCTGCGGGGCGGGAATTAAACCTGATGGGTTCAGCAGCCCTTATCTCCTGTCAATTAATTTGGCCAGCCTATTTTACGCCTTCGCCGGTATGTGCCTCGTGTACAAAATCAGCCGCGGGTACTTCGGACCCCGGCCCGCCCTGGCTGCAACCGTTACAGTCTGGTTAGCTACCTTTATCACCTACTACACCGTTTACCAGCCCTACATGTCACATGCCCTGTCTTTTTTCACAGTAACTCTGTTTATCTATTACTGGCATGCCACCAGACCTGCCAGGACCCCACGACAATGGGCGCTGCTAGGCCTGATGGCCGGTCTGATGATGTTGGTCCGCTGGCAGAACGGGTTAATCATGATTTTCCCTGCCATCGAATCCCTGATGCTGTTCTCCCATACCATCAGGTTAAAGGATAGGCAGGCGGCATTTTCGATATTAAAAAACAGCATCCTTTTTCTTGTTTTCACTGTTGTAGGGTTTCTACCCCAAATGGCCGCCTGGAAAGTTATTTACGGTGGATTTCTGACGATTCCGCAAGGTACGGGATTCCTGCGCTGGTCAGAACCTTTTATTTCGGAAATCCTGTTTTCCAGCAGGCATGGGCTTTATTCCTGGTCACCGGTAGTCTATATCGCCACAATCGGATGGCTGCTATTTTTTAAACGGGATAAGCTGTTTTTCTTCAGCGGCCTGGCTGCTTTTCTGCTGATGACTTATGTGAACAGTGTGATCTCCGATTGGTGGGCCGGGTGGGGGTTTGGCATGCGGAGGTTTGACGGGTTTATCCTGCTGTTTGCCCTCGGTCTGGCCGCTGTTTTTTACAAATTGAGGAAGTCCTGGCCCAAAGGCGCGGCAGTGGTAATGATAAGCACGGTCCTGTTTTTTTCAGGTTATAACTGTTTTTTAATCGGCCGGCTGAACAGCGGCGCTGTTCACAGGGGCGGGCCGGTCGACTGGAGCAGGGTTTTGCAGGTTAGTAAAAATGGCATTTACGGATATACAGGTTACCCCTTTTCTTTTCCGGCCAATATCATTTTCAGCATGAGGTTTAAACTGTCTCCGGCCAGGTATGATACACTCGTCGGGGGATTTATAGACGACCCGTACTTCTACGGAAACACGATCAGGTTTGCCGGGGAACCGACCTTACTTGGCAGGGGCTGGTCGGCGCCTGCGACCTTCGAAAAAGCTGCCGGCCGGACAATGAAAAAAGAGGCCCTTGTCTACGCCCCTGTAAGAACTATTACAAATTTTGAAATGGTCGTCCGGTGTATCTCGGAACACCCGCCTGCGGCCGGAATATCGATATACGCTAACGGCCGCGAAATAGGAAAAATCTATCCCAGTGTAAGGTGGAACGAATGCCGGCTTAAGCTCCCACGACAGTATATCCACGCCGGTATTAACACACTTGAATTTATAAATCCGGGAGAGAGCAATTTTACTGTTGATTATTTAAAATTTTCCCGTCTGGAAATTGTACCGGACTGGAAGACTAAAGGCAGATAGACTGTTGTAAGAAATGGAGTCTGAAGAAATGAAACCGCATCTCAAACGCATCTGTATATTATTGTTAGGATGGTTTTTTATCGTGCTCGGTATCGCCGGCCTGTTCCTGCCTGTCATCCAGGGAATCCTTTTTCTCCTGATAGGTTTTTTCATCCTCTCCCACGAGTCCAAATGGGCCAAAGGAATTTTCAACAAAATAATGATCCGCTACCCGGCAATAAATGAGAGGTTTGATGAAATAAAAGCAAAGAACAGAAAGCTGCTGAAGAAGCTATTCAATAAGTAGTTGCCGAGTTAACAGTTGACAGTTGTCAGTTGACAGTTGTCAGTTGACAGTTGTCAGTTGACAGTTGTCAGTTGACAGTTGACAGGTCTCATGCATGTCTTAGGTGTTAGTGGAGAGTACTCTACGGATGTGGACTGTAGAAAAGCCTTTTTAAAAATGAAAGGTTCGCGCCCAAGCGCGAACCAACCTTTTTGCCTCGTTCCGCTCAATGCGGAACGAGGCATCACTACACAGTGAATCTTTCATCTGTCAACTGTCAACTGTTTTTAAAGCATTAACGCCTTTACCCCCAGTACCGGGTCCAGAGCCCGGGAGGCATCAATCCCGCTGATCTCGAGGATTACCGCCTCTACTACGAGGTATGTCTCGGTTTGCTCACGCAAACACCCGGTCAATGATAAATCACCTTTACCGACGGCGCTGTGAATATGCAGCACCGGTTCTGTTTCATCCCAAAATACTGTCCCTGCCCCGAGAATTTCCCGCCCATCAGTAAACCTGCGCCACACCGGTTCCGGCGGGACAGAACAGTCCCGGGGGCCGGTAACCAACGAAGCGCTCTTTACTGCCCCAATAATGAACATCCAGGCTGAACGGATATTTTCTTTTACAGCCAGGGATTTTAGTTCAGCCAGCAGGTCTTCCCCGTGTTCAATTTTGGCCACGAAAACACGACCGATGGCGCCTTGCTTATACTTCATTGATTTACCTCCTCTTTAGCGGCCAGTGACCAGCGACCAGTGGCCAGCGGCCAGTGACCAGATAAATGCGGTTGGATAAAATACCATTTACAATATTCTCCACCCGCGTTTTATGTCCTTCTTACAAAATAACAACAAAATCTATATTATATGCGTGAAATTCCGCCTAACTGAGGCAAAAGAAAAAAACCCTACTTTTGGGTAGGGTTCAGTTGACAATTCGAATTATAATCTTTTGCTTTTGTTCTGCTGCGCAGGATTAGCACCTAACCCGGTTGAAATAAGAAATAACAGTTCTTGGTTAAGACTAGTGTCATCTCTCTTGCTTTTTGTATTAGTTTGTAGTGTAACTCTTTAGGTACACGTAACAAGATACGGCCTGAACAGTCTTCTATTTCAGATTTTGTACCAGGATCAGGTATTGACATTCCATGAGATAGAGCAGTATAAATCCAGCCTTTTTTAGCATCGTCTAAATTTGATAACGCCTCTTCTCTAGAACCTCCATGGGTAATGCAACCAGGAAGGTCCGGATGTTCGGCTATCCAGTAAGTCCCATGGTCATCTAATGTTTTTTGTAGTTTAATCGGATATTCTAATGATTCATATAATCTAGCCTTTTCTTCGATCTCTATAGAGTTTTCAAGGACTGTAACGTGTTGATTGATATCTTTTATAGAATTGAACATTTTTGAATCAGCTTTTTCGATGTTGAATCTCGGTTTTTTACTCATTACTTAATCCTCCTGAACAACTCCTATATTTTCAAGGAGTTCTTTGATAAGTTTGATCTGGTACGGACGAACAAGTTCGGATTCTATCAAGGTAATAATTTTTGGGAAATCAGTATGTTTGAAATTTCTATATTATATATGATGATTCTAGTGCTGAAATATAGTTGGGAATTTTCCGATTCTGAACCCAGGAAATTCTACAAGGTAATTTATGGATAAAATTCATGCTTTTTCTGCCAT
>PGZN01000041.1 GCA_002840165.1 Firmicutes bacterium HGW-Firmicutes-8 | reverse complement strand
GGAGAGCGCGGAGATAGTGAGATTCACTGGAAATAAGAGGGCGCGGAGAGTCACTGCTAACCCTTGCTCTCCCCTCCTATTTGGGAAATGTGATACTCTGAATAAATTATTATAAAACCTTATAACATTCAGTCATCCCATCAACCGCCCTGCTCTTTAAAAAATGAGTTAGAAGTAAGGTAGAAAAGTGAACTTGTAAGACCTGTGACTGCTTTTTGGTTTTACATTAAAAATTGTGTTAAATAATTACCATACCTGGGAAGTAAGCTTTTTGCTATGGTTATTGATGTCTCTCTGTGTCCTCCGCGACTTCTCCGCGAACTCCGCGTCTTCTTTTGTTTTCGTTTTTCATCCTCTGATGTCAACCCCGAAGCGGCTTGGAAATTTATATAATAAAAATTTAGTTTAAAAAACAAACTTTCACGAAGTAGTAGTACAGAGGCTGAGGCTAAGATAGAGTTCACAGAGAGAAATCAATAAACCGTACAAAATTCTTACTTCCCAAGCAAGCTGATAATTAAAATTAAATTTATACAAAACAAAAAAGCAGTTACAGGTCAAAAAAGTATCAGAGTTATTAAATTGAACTCGGGAGTAAGTATTACTGATTACTCTCTGTGGTCTCTTGTTTTTCAGTGAATCACAGTTTCCTCTGTGTACTCTGTGATATCTTGTGAAAACTGGTCACTGGCCGATGGTCACTGGCCAATAGATTGCTGGAAGGAGAATAAGCATAAATGATGGAAATGAAAAAGTTTGGTGATTTGAAGATAAGTAAAAAGGTGTTTAGTGCAATCAGTGACATGGGGTTTGAAGAACCGACACCGATTCAGATGGCGGCTATTCCTCTGCTCATGGAAGGCTGGGATGTTATTGGGCAGGCCCAGACCGGCACAGGAAAGACAGCGGCATTCGCCATCCCTATAATCGAGAAGCTCAACCCTAAATTACGCAGCGTCCAGGCGCTTGTAATTACACCCACCCGCGAGCTGGCTATCCAGGTGGCCGAAGAGGTTGCCAAAATAGGAAAATCAAGCGAGGTAAGAACCCTGGCCATATACGGAGGACAGTCAATAGACCGGCAGATTATGGCTCTAAAGCGTGGTGTGCATATAGCTGTCGGCACTCCCGGGCGGATTATGGACCACCTGAGGCGTAAAACTCTCAAACTCAATGACGTGCTTTTTATGGTCTTGGATGAAGCTGATGAAATGCTTGATATGGGTTTCATCGATGATATTGAGACTATCCTTCGGGAAACACCTGAAGATAAACAGACCCTCCTCTTTTCGGCTACGATGCCGGACGAGATTCAACGTCTGGCCCGCAGGTATCTGCGTGATCCCAAGGTGCTTTCGGTCAGCAGGGATGAACTTACTGTACCTTTAACTGAACAGGTTTTTTACGAGGTTAAGGAACACAATAAGCTGGATGGGTTATGCAGGGTCTTAGATACTTCAAAAATTAATCTGGCTATCATCTTCTGCCGTACGAAACGTGGGGTGGACGAACTTGTGGCCGGTTTGGAGGCCCGTGGTTATGAAGCGGACGGGCTGCATGGCGACCTGAACCAGGCTCAGCGGAACAGGGTTATGAAAAAGTTTCGGGAGGGCCAGGTAGAAATTATGGTTGCTACAGATGTGGCAGCCAGGGGCCTGGACATTGAAAATGTAAGCCATGTGATTAATTATGATATTCCCCAGGACCCCGAGTCTTATGTCCACCGGATCGGCCGGACCGGCCGGGCCGGTAAATCAGGGATTGCGATATCTTTTGTCATCCCGAGGGAATACAGGCAGTTCAGGATGATAGAAAAGTTGATTAATACGCGGATAAAAAGGGGTAAGCTGCCTACTTTTGAGGATGTATTTGAACGTCAAAAGGAGGTTATCGTGGAACGCCTGGTGGCTACTATCCAAAAGGGCAAGCTTAATCATTACCAGGCGATTGTCGAAGACATGGCTGAAGATTATGAAACCATGGAAATTGCTGCCGCGGCCCTCAAACTGGCCTTTGATGTGGAAGGGTCAGATGATAAGACCGAACCCGATGAAACCGAATTTGGCGACACCGGGGCTGAAGCAGGGATGGTCCGGTTGTTTATGAATATTGGCCGGGCTGATGATATAAGACCACCGGACTTGGTCAGGACGATTGCCGAAGAAGCGGGGATTCCCGGCAGAGTGATAGGAGCTATCAGGATTTACGATAAATTTGCTTTTGTGGAAATCCCCAGGGAAGTGGCGGAAAAAGTTATCTACTCCCTGCACCGCAGTACGATTAAGGGCAAACGGATCCATATAGAGCCGGCCAAGGTCAGGGCGAGGTAGTTCGGAGTGGAGAGTGGAGAGTGGAGAGTGGGGATGTCCTCAATTAGTGGCAGTAAATATAATAGTGTGAGGAGGAATAAAAAATGACGACTGAGAATAATCTTAAGACTGCTTTTGCGGGGGAGTCTCAGGCTAACCGGAAGTATCTGGCGTTTGCCAAAAAGGCTGATGAGGAAGGCTATCCGGGGGTGGCCAAGTTGTTCCGCGCTGCGGCTGAAGCTGAAACAATTCATGCCATGAGTGAACTGAAGGCCTTAGCGATAGTTAAATCTACAGCGGAAAATTTACAAACAGCAATTGACGGGGAGACATATGAATTTACGGAAATGTACCCGGACTTTATAGCCCTAGCCGAGAAAGACGGTAACAACGCGGCTAAGCGCACTTTTCATCTGGCCAACGAAGCGGAGAAAGTGCATGCCAACCTGTACAAAAAAAATCTGGACTTATTAGACCAGAAGGCTGACGCCGAATTCTATGTATGTGAAATTTGCGGGAACATCACAGAGGGAACCCTCCCTGACAAATGTCAAATCTGCGGCGCCCCGGCCGGTAAGTTTAAGAATGTTGGATAGGAAAAAACAGTTCTTAGTTGCTAGTAATGCCTCGTTCCGCATTGAGCGGAACGAGGCAAAAAGGTTGGTTCGCGCCCAGCGCGAACCTTTCGAAAAGGGGCTGTAACTAAACATAGCCAAAAAATTGCCTAGAACCAATGGTTTTAGGCAATTTTTTGTTAAAAAAAGGTGCAAAAAATGGTATAATATAAGGGTAGGAATGCTCTATAATACTGGGGTTTGGAGGGTTTGCCAGTGTCAAAAAAGGGGCAAAAAGTACATGACAAAAAAGTATTTATTCCATATGAGCAGAACCAACTGATTCTTCCGATGAGCGTTGAAAGCCAGATTCCTAAAAATCATGTTGTGCGTGTAGTCAATAGAGCAATTGACCAAATGAACCTGGCACCAATGTTGGCAAAATATCCGGGAGGAGGCCGGGCAAGTTTTAACCCGGTCATGATGACCAAGCTTCTGGTTTACGCCTATACAGATAAAATATTTTCTTGCAGAAGGATTGCTAAAGCTGCCCGTGAAAATATCATGTACATGTGGCTCTGTGGTGGCAATAAGCCGGACTTCATGGCGGTTAATCGCTTTCGTAGCGAGCGGATGAAAGATATCATACTTGAGGTATTTGCTGAAGTCGTTGACCTGTTGGAGAAAGAGAAGTACATAAAATTAGAGAACTATTTCCTGGATGGCACCAAGATTGAGGCCAATGCCAATAAATATAGCTGGGTCTGGGGTAAAGCTACCAAACGGTACAAAGATGCTCTGATGGAGAAATGCCGGGAATTATTCAAAGAAATAGATAAAATTAACGAGGAAGAAAACGACGAGTACGGAGACTCCGATTTAGAAGAACTCGGTAATGGGAAACCCATTGATTCAGGTGCCATAGAAGAAGCCGTCAGGAAGATTGATGAAAGGCTGGCTCAAAAACCCCAGGATAAGAAACCAGATACTGAAACAAAAAAGTTAAAAAAAGCCAGGAAAACTCTGGATAAGGATTATCTGCCAAGAATGCAGAAATATGAAGGTCAGCAAGCGATATTAGAGGAAAGAAACAGTTATTCCAAAACAGATCATGATGCCACCTTCATGCGAATGAAAGAAGACCACATGAAAAATGGCCAGTTAAAACCTGGCTACAATGTTCAAATCGGTACAGAGAATCAATTTATTGTAGGATATAGCATCCATCAGAATCCCGGTGATACAAGTTGCATGAAGGAACATCTGGAGATTGTAAAAAGTATATTGGATGGCAATCTTCCAAAGAATGTTATTGCAGATGCGGGCTATGGTAGCGAAGAAAACTATGAGTATTTGCAGGACAACGAGCTAGAACATTATGTAAAGTACAATACTTTCCACAAAGAGGCAAGTGAAAAGTGGAAAGCAGACATCACAAAAGTACAGAATTTTAGCTATATCGAAGACCGGGATGAATATGTTTGTGGATATGGCAGACCGCTGGTTTTCCTCTATGAGTACAAACGAACCAGTGATAATGGGTATCAGAGTATAATTCGTGTATATGAAGGCTTAAATTGTTCTGGATGCCCTCATCGGGATAAGTGTGTAAAATCAGAAAAGCCCTTTGCCAACAGGAGAATCAACATTAATCGAAAACTAAATGAATTTAAGGAAAAGGCCCGTCAGAATTTAACTTCCGAAGAAGGCCTGAAAATGAGAAGCTTACGCCCAGTTGAGGTTGAAAGTGTCTTTGGTGATATCAAAGGCAATTTTGGTATACGGCGATTTCTGCTAAAAGGATTAGAAAAAGTTAATGTCGAATGATAGAAGCAATATTGATCTATATAACCATAAAAATACGGCTAACCGCATATAAGAAAGGGGGCGCAGCGAAACTAAAGTTTCGTTACGCCCCCTTTAAAATGTTGGTGGTTTACTTACCCAAACCTGCCGGTTTATGACTTCAGGCACGGGCTGGTAACTAGCAACTAGCAACTAGCAACTCCTAGCTCATCACTCCTCGTCCCCGGCAGTATTATAGTCGTCTGCCAGCTCCTGAAGGATGTGGTCCATTATCTTATCGTATTCCTTACAATAATCCGCATGGATTAAGGATTTACCGTTATGCAGCTCGAGCTCTCTGACTTTGGCCTGGACTATGGAATAGCCTAATTTGGGCAGTTCAACGGAAAACTCAAGTACCGAGCCGACCGGCAGTTTGAGGGGGCATTCGACACTCAGACCGTGAATACCTATCTCGGTAATTGTGCCATTACACTTCTTACCCTGCAGGGACGAGATATCAAGATCTTTATATTGAATAACACTAAAAACGGTCGGGGCCTGGATTTCGATGGTAGCATTGAAGATAAGTGCCCTGAAAAACTGCAGGCCAAGGCGTTTCTGCCTGATCTGTTCAGCTAGGACGAATTTGGCAATTCCGTCAACCGTATACTGGTCAGCATTAACCAATTCAATGCCGTGAAAGAACCTGCCGTCCCTTTCGGAGGCCCTCACAACTCTGCCATCAATAAATAAAGGACCGACATCCTGCAGTTCAAAAACCAATTCCAAAATAGAGCTGGTTGGTAAGAACGGGGCTTCCAGCTGCAGGCCCCCGGCGCTGATATTTCTTATCGTGCCGTCCCAGACCCTGGAACGGTTGAATTCAGCTGAGAAACCGATAGGAATGTTAACATTGACCCTGACGCTTTTTCGCCTTTGAAAAGACTTTACCTGCTGGGAATTCGTACAATGCAGGACAACCATGCTTTCTTCAACAGCTTTCCGAGTGACAACCGCGGAGAAGATATAAAGACCGAGGTCATGGGCGAGAAATATAAAAATTGGCTTACCGATATTTAAAAAATCATAGCCGTCTTCAGCTTTCAACTGAATGACGACACTTTGGTCTGATTTCTTACTGAAAATTTGCCCTCTGAATATTTTAGAAGACATATCTTTAGAATTGCGGTCATCAGGGGCAAAAACTGTCACATTAACATTTAAGTTTAAGTTTTCTATACCCCCCTCTAAAGTCATGTCAGCCTCCCAAAAGTGGTTTCGACGTTTTATTCTATTTTGTATTGAAAAACTCCTGCTGACAAGTTGTAAAAGAAAAATCTCACTTAACGATTGGGACACAGGCATTTGGGATAATGACTCAATGAAATGACACGACTGTCTCATATTAAGAGGCAGTCTCTTTTGTTTTGAGCATGACCGGAGGGGCCGATGTGTTCCTCCGGTTGAAATGTCTGAGCGGGGCTTGTTGGCAAATAATCGTAGGTCGAGGGACGGCTGTCCGCAACGGGGTTTCTCTTGTTCTCCTTGTCCGCCACTAACCTCAGATACTGGCAGAGCCTTGGGTTTCACCCGCCCAAGGGACGTCCGTGTCCCTGGGCGGCTACGCCATCCGTGGCTTCGCCCTGCGGCTCTGCCAGTATCTTCGGCAAGTGGCGGATCAAGGGGAACAAAGGAAACCCCGTATGCGGACAGCCATCCCCTCTGACTGTAAGCTATTTGCCAACAAGCCAGTCTCGGGTTCGCCCTCCGGGACACGCATACCCCGTCCTAATATTTTGGCACAACTTAAGCTGGCCGTCTCTTTAAGACAGCCCACCTTTGGGGAGAGGGAAAAATGAAAAATAATGATTGTCCAACCTCCAACATCTCACATCCCACCTCCAGTTTAGCCGGCGGCCTTCGCCATCTTCAAACATGCTGGGACCCCTTGCCTTGCGGCCTGCAGGTGGCGGCAAGATTGCCAACGACGTCAGCGCAAGGGAAACCCTTATAAAATACCCAACCCCTCCCATTCTCGTCAACCCGCCCTCCAAAACACACCAACCCCTCCTGTGCCAAAAGTGCAAGGACTGCTTCCTTTGAGATTACCCCTTTTAGGGAAGAGAATAACGGCTGTTGGATGCCAGACCCGTCATTAAGACCAAAGGCAAATAAATATGTAAAAAGAAGGAAATGGGATGTTTGTGTTGAACTTGGCAGAAAGGGCAAATCGTTTGATCCCCGATTATGCCCTTGTTGCGGAGGCAGGATGATTACAAGAGAAATGCTGCATCCTAAAAGATACTTGCCTCCGGAAGGAAAAGTTCTTGCAGCTTAGTTTGTAGAACTTGACATTTGAAACAGGGGGAGACTGCTCTTCTTTAGATAAATTGAAAAGGTCTTGGTTCAAGATGTTAGCTTAAGAACAGTTTTGTTAACGAAGTCGCTTAAAAGGAGTAATACAGCAAGTCTTACTGGGGCAAAAAGACGAGTTGCAAAGAAAGTGTACCATATTGAAATCCCATAGTGGGAAGCGGCATCGTTCAACATAATTGCATCTGAAATTGAGCAGCGTTAATTGAAGGCCTGATTATGACAGGTTGACTGATGTTCAGTTAAACTTTGTTCAACTTCAGATGCAATCCTAAGTGTTAGACGAAATGTGAGCGCTAACTCATGTGTAAAGGAGAAAAACGCTATGGCTTTTAAGGTTGTTTTAACGGTTCAGGAGCTTGAAGAACATTTGAGGGAGCAACTGGAATTTCTTGAGCTGTCAGCTGAATCATATGACAGGGGGAAAGATGGAGAAGCTAAACGGTTAGCTTCTACAATTAGAGTATTAGTTCATGAAACTCGTTCTTCACATTCATTATTAGGATAACTGGGTCGTTTGAACGCAAATTTCGTTTCAACAGCTCTTCCTCATAGCCCACAAAACGTCAATACACATGGTGGACTCATTGTAATTGCTTCCGCAGGGAAAGAGTCAAAATATATAGCAATGCTTGATGAAGCAATGCATTTTGATTGGTTACCATTCGATGATTGGTGGAATCAAACAGTATTTATAGATGATCAAAAAAGGATTTTGTCTCGGAAACAACTTGTATTAACTGCCGCTAATCAAGATGGAGGGGCACATGTAGATCCAAGTTTGGATGAAACATATGCAAATTTATCGCGGAACAACTCCCTAAAATGGGTAGCAGTGGAAAACGGAAATGAGTATTCAATCCCGAAGCCGGAACGTGCAGCAATTCGACAAATTACCCATGAGGTACTTCGCACATTGAAGCCAGACTATAGAATGAAGCCTCAATATGAGGCAGATATAATTATAGGTGGTGCAATGATAGTTAAGGGTAGTAAAGCACCAGAAGTTCCACGCCCAAAAAAAATTGAGAGAAATGAGCAGTGTCCTTGTGGGAGTGGGAAAAAGTATAAAAAGTGTCACGGTAAGCCATAGCATTCAGTTCGAACTGGGGTCTGCGCTCACACATCGTCTAACAAGGCTCCGCTTCGCTGCGCAGTCTGTAACCTTATTTACCTAGTCGGTGAAAGTCCGACCATGACAATTCCCCATTCAGTCATGTAGTTATATCCAACTCTTATCTGAGGCGACTCGGTGAGGGAAAGCTTGGAAGTAAACGTCTCGTCTGCCCCGTGAAGGGGTGGGACTGGCACAGGAGGCTAGCAAATTCTGGGGTCGTAACATAAAGTGAATATTGCAGCGTCGTCAGGAGCCCCTGCGAGAAGCCAGTCGCAGGATATTGAGGATGTCGAATCTGTAGCGTAGAGATGAAGACTGTAAAGCCCCCGGAAGAAATGGGAGAGAGCACGGGGACTATCCTCCGGCGTAGGGATGATGGCACCGGAATAAAGGTAAATCAGCAAATCAGAGAAGGTCTTAGCTCCAGCCAATACTATTCCGCATGGCAGGGCAGAACGTATAACCGCAAAACGGGAAGTCATTCTGTGGAGTTAAGACTGGCGGATGAGGGCGTACTAGGCTATGACGATAAGCGACAACATAACGATATCTGAGCTAAGGTCCTCTGGACTGGGTGGTTTTGAAAAGATGGTGAGTTCCTGCATGATTGCCATAGCGCTACATACATGCCTTGAACGGAAGCGTAACCTAATTTGAAACGAAGGTTAAAGTAAACCTTGAAGGAGCTACATGTGTTACAGGGATAGTGTCTAAGTGTAGTAAACGCAAGGGAAGACTTTAACTGACTGTGGGGGCATCCAGTTTGAAGCCGTACTGGGGAAAACCCAACGTACGGAATTTTAGAGAGGGTGCAGGAGATAGAGCATGGTAAAACTAGTGAGGCACTGTTAAACGAAAGTGACAGAAACCGATATGTTTTACCTAAACGACTACGCCTGTACTCTACTCGACGCGCCCAACTTGCCTGTCCGCCCGGCTGTCACGCTTTTTGCAAAGGCCAGAGGGTCGAGGTGATGGGGGTAAAAATCGCGCCAGCCGTTCGGACAGACAAGTTCGTTTCCAGCAGATGCGTTATGCGAAATTCCGTAACTAACGTAAGTAATTGATTAATTCATTGTTCTTTGATGACGTGCTCTGGGGTAAATGGGGTGTGAATACATTGAAACAATATGATTACCCACTACGTTTTTATTTGCTAAATAGGATGATTGGGCTAGCTCCGATATTGATGGTTGCAATTGTAGCAGTAAAAATTATTGTCGGTGTACAATCCTTAGCATTTACCTTAATATTTTTACCATTGATAATACTTCTTGAAGCACTTATTGCTGGATTATTATATACTTGTCCAAAAGTCAGAGTATCTGATGAAGCATTATACGTAAATTTTTTCTGGTATTATATACGCGTTCCTTGGCACGAACTGGTTTCTAAAAGACAAAGCGTATTACTATGGAATATATCAATAGTAGCTGCAAAAAAACTTACAATATTTCACCGGATTTGGCCCGGCCTATGGAGAATTTCGTTATCCTGTTTTTCTCATTCACCAACAAATGAATGGTTATTATGATTTAGAAAAAATTATCGAAGACAAACTTGCATTATACCAATGAAAACACGCTATTTAAGCAGTTACGGAACATCGCCTAAACGGTAGAAACGGCTTCACTGCAATCCGACCCAAACCAGTCGCGTAACAAAAATTGCCCGTAAAGGTGGGCTTTTTTACCTTTCTAGGAGGGGGAATAGTGGGCTGGTGGTAGCGCAACAGGGAGATAAAAAAATTCCTTAAATATTAGTTGACAGCCTGTCAGGTAATTAGGTATAATTAAAAAGGAAAACCGAACACATGTTTGAGGAGGATGTTTAATGTCAGATAAAGCAAAGGCTCTGGAAATGGCTTTACACCAGATTGAGAAGCAATTTGGCAAGGGTTCGATTATGAAACTTGGTGAAAAGGCGGCCAATATGCATCTTGAAGTGATCCCCACCGGAGCGCTGACCCTGGATGTGGCCTTGGGGGTAGGTGGAGTCCCCAGGGGGCGGGTTATGGAAATATACGGTCCCGAGTCTTCAGGTAAGACTACGGTTGCTTTACATATCTTAGCAGAAGCCCAGAAGATGGGTGGGACAGCTGCCTTTATTGATGCTGAACATGCCCTTGACCCCTCATATGCAAAAAAACTTGGTGTTGATATAGACAACCTTCTTATCTCTCAGCCGGATACCGGTGAGCAGGCCCTGGAGATAGCCGAAGCTCTCGTCCGCAGCGGGGCAGTGGATATAATCGTAGTTGACTCAGTGGCTGCTCTTGTACCGCGGGCCGAGATTGAAGGGGAGATGGGGGATACCCATGTGGGGCTGCAGGCCAGACTTATGTCCCAGGCCCTGCGCAAACTGACCGGGGCTACTTCTAAATCCAATACAATCATTGTTTTTATCAACCAGATCAGGGAAAAAGTCGGGGTTATGTTTGGCAATCCGGAAATCACACCTGGCGGCCGGGCACTGAAGTTTTATGCTTCTATCAGGCTGGAAGTCAGGAAGACCGAGACACTCAAACAGGGCGCCGATATTGTAGGTGTCCGCACGAGGGTCAAGGTCGTCAAGAATAAAGTAGCTCCACCGTTTAAGCAGGCGGATTTCGATATTATGTACGGGGAAGGCATTTCCCGTGAAGGAAGCATTATTGATATCGGTACAGATATGAATATTATTGAAAAGAGCGGGGCCTGGTACTCATATAAGGGTGAACGCCTGGGCCAGGGTCGGGAAAATGTCAAGGAATATCTCAAAGAACATCGGGAAATCATGGCCGAAATCGAAGGGAAACTCAGGGAAGCATTAAATTTGGGGACCGTGAATCAGGTGGGCGCCACTGATGAACAAAATTAAAGAATCGACGGCGAAAACATTCGGCGTGGCCAAGGAATATGCCCTGAGGTATCTTTCATACAGGCCCAGGAGTATCCGGGAAGTAGGCCAAAAACTGGCAGATAAGGGTTATGACAGAGAAACTACAGGCCATGTAATAGAATTTTTAAAAGATCATAAATTCCTCGATGACGAGGCTTTTACCTGTATGTGGATCAGGAACAGGACAAGGGAGAAGCCTTGCGGCCGGCGCAGGATATATACAGAACTGCTGCAAAAGGGTATAGACAAAAATATTATTGAACAGTATTTAGGTGAACTGTCGCCACAAAAAGAAGCTGAGATGGCAACTGCGCTCGTGGCGGGAAAATGCCGCCGGACAGCTTTTGATTATAGAAAACTGAGTGGGTTTCTTCTTCGAAGGGGCTTTAGTCCTAGTATAGTAAAGAGCGTTTTATCCGAGTTTTTGAAAAGCTGCTCAGACGAATAATCTTAAAGGGGCGTGTCTTGACATATAGCTCAAAAACTCTTACAATTAAAGCTGGGAGAAACTAGAATCAGGTTTTAACTACCATAAGTTTATGGTTTCTTTATATATATAAACTTTCCTCATCAAAATCGGAGACAGAGCAATTATTGAAACAAATAATATGAGGAGGCAGTTTTGAAATATAAGAGATCAGTCGGGGGTACATTGACCACAACCGAACTTTATTATGGTAGCCAAAATCTTTTTCGGACCGGGTTTCTACTCGGTTTTTTATTTTTTAAAACGAACTATTAAAACTAATTCATATGGGAGGTGAACAGACATTTTTACCGGACAAACAATGTTGATAGCTGCTGTGGTAGTTGCGATTGTTGCATTCATTGCAGGTTATTTTATCCGCCGGGCAATCGCGGAAGCCAAAATATCGTCTGCGGAAGAGGCTGCGAAAAAGATTAGGGAAGAAGCCGACAAGAACGCTGAAGCCAAAAAAAGGGAAGTTGTTTTAGAAGCTAAGGAAGAAGTCCTTAAATTCCGCAGCGAGGTTGAAAAAGAACAACGCGAACGTAGAAATGAGCTTCAGAGAATGGAGCGCCGGCTGACCCAAAAAGAAGAATCACTGGACAAGAAAATTGAGTCAATTGAACGAAAAGAAGAAAACCTGACTAATAAAGAAGCAGAAATTGACAAATTTAAGGCTCAAGTCCAGGAACTACACACAAAGCAGTTAGCTGAACTTGAAAGGCTGTCAGGCTTAACTTCTGAGGAGGCCAGGGTAATTCTTCTGGCAAACATCGAAGAGGAAATCAAGCACGAAGCAGCTATGTTAATTAAGGAAATTGAGACTCAGGCCAAGGAAGAAGGCGATAAGAGGGCCAGGGACATTATTTCTCAGGCTATTCAGAGGTGTGCTGCCGACCATGTGGCTGAGACTACAGTAACAGTGGTAGCATTACCTAATGATGAAATGAAGGGCCGGATTATCGGTCGTGAAGGCCGCAATATCAGAACCCTGGAAACCCTTACCGGAATTGACCTAATTATTGATGATACTCCTGAAGCTGTTATTCTATCCGGATTTGACCCGATACGTCGGGAGGTTGCCAGAATAGCCTTAGAAAAACTTATTCTGGATGGCAGGATTCACCCTGCCAGGATTGAAGAGATGGTAGAAAAGGCTCGCAAAGAAGTTGAGACCCAGATCAGGGAAACAGGAGAACAAGCTACTTTTGAAACTGGGGTTCACGGACTGCACCCTGAACTGATTAGGCTTCTTGGAAGGCTGAGGTATCGTACAAGCTACGGCCAAAATGTCCTTAAGCATTCTATCGAAGTTTCGCACCTTGCCGGGATAATGGCTTCCGAACTGGGAGTTGACGTTACATTAAGCAAGAGGGCCGGCTTACTTCATGATATCGGTAAATCTATTGACCATGAAATTGAAGGTCCCCATGTGACAATCGGTGCTGACCTGGCTAAGAAGTACAAGGAAAGTTCGGCAATCATTCATGCTATAGCGGCACATCACGGGGACGAAGAGCCGAAAACTATTGAAGCTGTTTTGGTCCAAGCGGCTGACGCAATCTCCGCGGCCCGTCCTGGAGCTAGAAGAGAAACCCTGGAATCATATATTAAACGTTTAGAAAAACTCGAATCGATAACAAACACTTTTGAAGGAGTTGAAAAGTCCTTTGCCATTCAGGCTGGGCGGGAAGTTCGGGTTATGGTCAAACCCGATAAGATAGATGATTTGGCTGCTGTACGCCTGGTTAGAGATATCGCTAAGAGAATTGAGGAAGAACTCGAATACCCTGGGCAGATAAAAGTGATGGTTATTCGGGAAACCAGAGCAGTAGAATATGCTAAATAGGAAAACCGGGGGTGTCTCAAAAGAGGCGCCCCTTTTAATATCAGGGGGGCAGGTATATCCCAGGCTGCCTGCAAAATATTGGTAGCTGATTTTTTTAGATTTAAGGAGTATTTTTGAAGGAAATAGCAGGCGGCACACAGAAAGTACTGATGAATATAATTGTGAGGTGAAGAACATGTATCTGCAGTATAAATCAAAGCCCCAAGAGGAGGTTTCGGACAGTATCGGATTATTGATTTCGATTCTGGTGCGTTACCCTGAAGTAGGTACCATCAATTACGATCCAATAACACAGAATCTTAAATTCACCTTCATTTTCTCCTGTGTATTGGAAGACGCAGATTTGGTTAACTTTAAGAAGACGGTTATTGACAGCATAGAGATTTACAATAATCTTGAGGGGCGGACACCTACCAATATCGAAGTGAGCTACTATCTGTGTGACAGTTTTACGATGTTTGAAATCTCCAGGGATGTGGGGACCCTTACTCAGGAAGAGATTTCACTTACAATTGAATTGGTCTACATAAATTTCAGACAAAACCTGATTACAGAAGAGAATGATTATTTGTTGGAAGAAGACCTTTTGATGCAGGAAGAACTGATTGAACAGATGCTGGAAAACCTTAAAGTCTCTTTCCCGGAGAAGAATTTAATCGCCTTTAGGGAAGAGGGAAGAGTTCTGGTTTTTAATAAATAGATTCGGAGGATGCCTTTTTGCGAATTTTGATGATCGGTGATGTTGTCGGACGCCCAGGTCGTAAGGCTGTTAAGGAAACGCTCCAGACAATTAGGCAGGAACTGAAACTGGATATGATAATAGCTAACGGCGAAAACGCTGCCGGCGGGACAGGGATTACCAGTGAAATTGCCAATGACCTTTTTAATTACGGAGTAGATGTCTTGACAATGGGTAACCATGTCTGGGACAAAAAAGATATTATTCCTTACATAGAAAAAGAACAGAAGATCCTGCGTCCTGCCAATTACCCTCCCGGCACACCCGGTCGGGGGAGTGGGATTTACTTTATCAACAGTTTTGAAGTGGGGGTTATCAATCTCTCGGGGCGGATATATTTATCTGACCTGGACTGCCCTTTTCGGCTAGCCGATGAACACATAGAAAATATTTATAAGAAAACAAAAATAATTTTAGTTGATTTTCACGCAGAAGCAACCTCTGAAAAGGTAGCTCTAGGCTGGTATTTAGATGGCAGGGTATCGGCAGTCGTGGGTACACACACCCATGTTCAGACTGCGGATGAACGAGTCCTTCCCAATGGCGCCGCATATATTTCTGATCTAGGTATGACAGGTCCCTTAAATTCAGTGATAGGGGTGAAGAAAGAGCTGGTCCTGCAGAAGTTTACAACCCAGATGCCAGTGAGGTTTGAAGTTGCCGACGGGCCGTACCAGTTCAATGCGGTGGTAGTCGAGGTAGATGAAAATACCGGGATGGCCAAGGGTATTGAACGGGTTCATAACATTGAGTACTAGATGGAGAACATAAATGTAAAATACCGTAATTTTTACATAAGTCTGAAATATTTGTTTGTGAAAAAGAGGAATTTATGGTTAATCATCGAATATATACGTTTAATAAAGAAAATGGCTCATAAAGTGATTCGTCTGAGGAGGTAGTAAACATGGCTGAAATTTTGAAGGTTTCTGCAAAATCCAATCCAAATTCTGTAGCAGGGGCTTTGGCCGGTGTTCTTAGGGAACGCGGGGGAGCCGAACTTCAAGCAATCGGAGCAGGCGCTTTGAACCAAGCAATCAAAGCAGTAGCAATCGCCAGGGGGTTTGTAGCTCCAAGCGGAGTCGACTTGATTTGCATTCCTGCATTTACCGACATTATTATTGACGGTGAAGAAAGGACAGCTATCAAACTTATCGTTGAGCCGAGGTGAAGGAACCGCTCGCGGTAAGTAGACTGCCAAAGAGTAGTTATATTTAAGGACGTTATTTAACCTGTTTGTTCGTTCGTTCGAATAAACAGGTTTTTCCATCATATAATGTCATTGTAATAATGACAGCTAGAAAGGGTTGATTTGATGGGAAAAGAAGGCAGTTTAAAAGACGTCCTCGAATTTCACAGACAGTTAACTGTAGTTGACTGTCATTGTGATACTATCCTGGAAGCAGCCAAAGGCCGGGGAAAGCTGAGAAAGGCTTCTGAAACCGGGCATGTCGACATTAAGCGAATGCAGGAAGGTGGAGTCGGGGTACAGTTCTTCGCTGCTTTCATCGAGACCACGTATAAACCATTTAGCTCCCTTACAAGGGCGCTACGGTTAATTGACACCTTTTATACTGAAGTGGATTCGTGCGGTGATGTCCTTGCGCAAGGTCAAAATATGCGGCAAATCAGGAATGACCTAAAAGCAGGCAGGATGATTGCAGTGTTGGGCATCGAAGGCGGTGAAGCCCTAAATGGAGACCTGCAGGTTCTGCGTACAATTTACCGGCTGGGCGTGAGGTTTCTAGGGCTGACGTGGAACCAGAGGAACCAACTGGCTGACGGTGTAGGAGAAAGCATTACCGGAGGGGGGCTGACCAATTTCGGTCACGAAGTCGTCCGGGAGATGAACAGCCTGGGAATGATCATAGATTTGGCTCACATTTCAGAGGCCGGTTTTTGGGATACCCTTGAGATTTCCCGACATCCTGTTATCGTATCACATGCGAACTGTTATGAACTCTGTAACCATCCGAGGAATCTTAATGACGACCAGATTAAAGCCCTCGCTGAAAAACGCGGGGTGCTGGGTCTGAGTTTTGTTCCTGAATTCCTGGGGTTGGAGATAGCAAGCCTGGACGGTTTTTTGGACCATGTAGACCATGTAGCCGGACTCGTTGGGACTGAGACAATAGCTATCGGTTCCGATTTTGACGGAATTGATCAAACACCTGTCGGGTTAGACGACAGCCGATGCTACCCACGGATTACGGCTGGGCTTCTCGAGCGTGGGTATACCGAAAATGAGATTAGAGGCATTATGGGAGAAAATGTGCTTAGACTTATGGACAAGGTTTTCCGGGAATAATAACATAACCTCACAGACAGGAGGAACTTTAGTTGAGGATAGCAAAGAGAATGGGTAAGTTAAAATCGGCAGTATTTGCAGAGCTGCAAAGGATAAAGGAAGAGGTCGCCGCCCAGGGGATTTCAATTATTGATCTGGGCATAGGGAGCCCGGACAGGCCGCCTGCCCCTCACGTCTATCATACCCTCAGGGAGGCTATCGATAACCTGGGAAACTACGGTTATCCTTCCTCAAAGGGGAGCCGGGAACTAAGGGAGACAATTGCCTGGTGGTATGATCAGCGTTTCAATGTCAGACTCGACCCGGAAAAAGAAGTATTGGTTCTGATGGGTTCCCAGGATGGCCTGGGCCATGTTCCCCTAGCGATGCTCGACCCGGGGGACATCGCCCTGATACCTGACCCCGGATACCCTGTATATGCTGCTGGGGTAATTCTAGCCAGTGGTGAAGTTTACCCGATGGCTTTAAAAGAAGAAAATAGGTTCCTGCCTGATTTCGATTTGATTCCGGAGAAAGTTGCCCGCAAAGCCAAGATAATGATTCTTAACTATCCCAACAATCCGGTGGCGGCAGTTGCGGACCGTGAATTTTTCACCAGGGTCGTCAAATTTGCAGCCAAGTATGACATCCTTGTCTGCCACGACCTGGCCTACTCCGAATTAGCATATGAAGGTTACCGGCCGCCGAGCTTCCTCGAGATACCGGGGGCCAAGGAAGTCGGTGTGGAGTTCCATTCTGTCTCGAAGACTTATAATATGGCCGGATGCCGGCTTGGATTTGTAGTAGGGAACAGTGAGGTTATCGAGGCTTTGACGAGAATCAAGTCTAATATAGATTACGGGGTGTTTTTCCCTGTTCAGCTGGCAGGGGTTGCTGCTCTTCGAGGGCCACAGGACATCGTAGCACAAAATGTGGCAGGATACGCCGCCAGAAGGGATATTCTCATCAGAGGAATGGCCGATATCGGGTGGGTAATGGACAGGCCCAAGGCGACAATGTTTGTGTGGGCCCGAATACCAAAGGGCTTCACCTCATCAGAGGAGTTTGCGGAAAAAATCCTGCGGCAGACAGGTGTTGTTATTGTTCCCGGAGTGGCTTTTGGCCGGGAAGGGGAGGGCTATGTCCGGATCGCCCTCGTACAGGATGAAAAACTAATTCTGGAGGCTGTTCAACGAATTCGCAGCAAATTTAATTTTACCCCGTAAAAGTTTATAAATATTACAGCTGTATATTGTTCTCTCCTGATGATCCGGGAAAAACAGTTTTAGGGAAATTGTGTCTAAATACTGGGTTCCGGGCATATACTATATTTAGAAGAATTTGGGAGGGATGGCCTGATGAATGATGAGCATACGCGCTTTTTAGAATCCCGGGTTAAAGAAATGGAGACTAAAATAGAACATCTAAGGTTCAGCAGGCGGGTTTTGATGAACCTCATAGAACGCATAGAAAACGACAAGTGGGACCTGTTATCCAAACTGGAAAAGGAGAATAAAAAACTGCAGTACAATAACAGCCGTTATGCCCGGACTCTGCTGAGCAAAAACAGACAGATTATTGAAATGGAAACGAAATTACAGAAGGTTAGTATGAAGGACAGGTGAAAGACGCCAAAAAGTTACCCACAGAATTATCCACACAGAGCTAACAATTGTGAATAGTCTGATAAAATTACATAAGATTTATTTATTCGACCGAAAAGGACCCTACAGGTCCTTAAAGCTTGAAACGGTCTCGGAAACTATTGCTAAGAAGTCAAATTTACTGGTATAATTAAATGAAATCAAGGCGGCATCTTTCCTCGGGAAAGGTGCTTAGATTTTGTAAAGATTAAGGCATAATAAGCAGAAACCTGATTTTCATTTTAGGCGGGAAAAAACTACTACAGGTTTTTTGCCGGAAAGGTCACTGGTTGAATTTATGTCACTTTCACGACAGGTTATATTAGTAAAAGGAATAGTCCAGGGTGTCGGATTTAGGCCTTTTGTTTACCAATTGGCCGGCAGGTACGGTTTAAAAGGGCAGGTTATAAATACCCCGGAAGGTGTTGTAATTGATGTCGAAGGAAAGACTGAATCCATCGACAAATTTAGTATCGGACTTAAGGAAGAGGCGCCTCCCCTAGCCAGAATAGAAGGCATTTCATCACAGCCCATGGAGCCTACAGGCTGCCCGGATTTTAAGATAGGGTATTCTGAACGGGCTGGGACTGTAGAAGCTCTGGTTTCTACAGATGTATCGATCTGCCCGGACTGCCTGCGCGAGTTATTTGACCCCACAGACCGCCGGTACAGGTATCCATTTATCAACTGTACCAACTGCGGCCCGCGATTTACTATTATTAAAGACGTCCCGTATGACAGGGAATATACGACAATGAATGTTTTTCGCCTGTGTCCGGAATGCCAGGCTGAATATGATGACCCGGCTGACCGGAGATTTCACGCCCAACCCAATGCCTGCCCTGTTTGCGGTCCTAAGGTTGTACTCAGGGATTCGGCCGGGGGACTCGTTGCACCGGAGAATGCAGTAATCCGGGCGGCCGCGCTTTTAAAGGAAAAGAATATCCTTGCTGTCAAAGGCCTCGGGGGTTACCATCTGGCCTGCAATGCCCTTGATGATGAGGCAGTAGGCGGTTTGAGAGGGCGAAAGCACCGGGAAGACAAGCCTTTTGCTGTAATGGTGAGGAATCTTGAACAGGCCGCGGAATATTGTCACCTAAGCAGCGAGGAAGCCCGGCTGCTGGCAAGTCCGGCCAGGCCAATAGTGCTGTTAAAGAAAAAAGAATGCCTTTTAGCAGATCAGATTGCCCCGGGGAATGCTTTTATCGGCCTGATGCTGCCTTATACCCCGCTGCACTACCTGCTTTTTGAACATATCGATATTCCCCTCGTGATGACGAGCGGAAATTTAAGTGATGAACCTATTGCTTATGAGGACCCCGATGCCTATATGAGGCTCGGAGAAATTGCTGACTACTTTCTCGTCCACAACCGGGAGATAAACCACCGCTGTGACGACTCGGTAACAAGGGTATACCGGGACGAAGAATACCTTGTCCGCAGGTCAAGGGGTTATTCCCCGGCGCCTTTAAGTCTCCCCCGGGAGATGGGACAGGTGCTGGCCGTTGGCGGGGAGCAGAAAAACACTTTTTGCCTGACTAAAGGCAGGCATGCATTTATCAGCCACCATATAGGGGACCTGGAAAACCTGGAGACACTGCAGGCTTTTGAACGGGAAGTCGGAATGTATAAAAAACTGTTTCATATTGAGCCTGAATTAGTGGCCTATGATTACCATCCGGAATACCTGTCAACCAAATACGCCCTGTGTTTGCCAGGTATCGAAAAAACCGGTGTCCAGCATCACCATGCCCACATAGCCGGCTGTATGGCTGAACACGGGCTGACCGGGCACGTTTTGGGGGTTGCCTTTGACGGCACGGGTTTTGGGCAGGATGGTTCCATCTGGGGCGGGGAGTTCCTTTATGCCTCCCTGACCGATTTCCAAAGGATCGGGCACCTAAACTATGTACCGATGCCGGGAGGCGCCCAGGCGATTAGGGAACCATGGCGCATGGCGGCAGGGTATCTATACAGGCAGTATGGCAAGGCATGGAGAAGCCAAAAGGGAGTCAAATTCCTGTCAGAAAAGAACGGCATGGTTTTGGGAACCCTGGAGGAAATGATGGCCCAGTGGATAAACTGTCCTCCTACTTCCAGCATGGGCCGGTTGTTTGATGCTGTGGCAGCCCTGGTTGGAATCAGGGAGCAGGTAAATTACGAAGGACAGGCAGCAGTGGAAATGGAACAGCTTGCCCTCAGGGCCGGTGAAGAAGTTAACATAACATATAGTTATGTAATCGATGAAGCGGCTGACGTACTTATTATTGATTCAGACCCTGTAATTAGTGAGATTCTAAGTGATTTGGCCAAAGGGGATGCAAAAGCCGTAATTGCCTATAAGTTTCACCGGACTGTTCAGGATATGGTGATTGAGCTCTGTCTGCAGGCCAGGGCCAGGTATGGAGAGAACCGTGTCTGCCTAAGCGGTGGAGTGTTTCAGAACATGCTGCTTTTGGACCTTGTCCACAGGGGGCTGATCAGGAACAATTTCGAGGTTTTTGTCCATCGGTTGGCGCCTGCCAATGACGGAGGGATTTCCCTGGGGCAGGCGGTAGTCGCTAATGAGAGGAGGAAGACAGGATGTGTTTAGCAGTACCTACCAAAATTATTTCAATTGATGATAATATAGCCCAGGTAGAATTTGGGGGTGTTCTGCGCACTGTGAGCCTAGACCTGGTGCCGGAGGCCAAAATTGACGACTATGTCCTCGTCCATGCGGGGTTCGCCATCCAGATTGTCGATGAGGAAGAGGCCTTGAAAACACTGGAAATGTTTAGGGAGATAATCGAACATGAAGTTTCTTAAAGAGTACCGGGATAGTGGACTGGCCCGGGACATACTGGCTGAGATAATCAGTATTTCGAAGCGGAGAGTCAAACTCATGGAAGTCTGCGGCACCCATACGGTCGCCATCTTCAGGCACGGTATCAGAGAAATACTGCCAAAAAACATATCACTGATCTCAGGGCCGGGCTGTCCGGTGTGTGTCACCCCTAATAAGCATATTGACGAAGCGATTGAAATCAGCCGCCGGCCAGGTGTGGTCCTGGCCACTTTCGGTGATATGATGAAGGTGCCGGGGTCCGCGTCGAGCCTGGAAGCAGAAAAAGCGGCCGGGGCCGACATCAGGGTTGTTTATTCCACGATGGAGGCTTTAGATATTGCCAGCAGAAATCCGGAACAGGAAGTTGTGTTTTTCGGTATCGGGTTTGAAACAACCTCACCTACTATAGCCGCCGCCGTTTTAAGGGCAGAAAAAGAAAACCTGCCAAACTTTTCGATTGTAGGCGCCCAGAAATTAATCCCTGAGGCGATGAGGGCCCTGCTGGCAGGAGACGAAATCGGGATCAGCGGTTTTATCTGTCCCGGTCATGTAAGCGCTATCATAGGGGTCAAGCCTTATGAGTTTATTGCCCGGGAATTTGGTATCCCGGCTGTTGTCACCGGCTTCGAACCTGTTGATATACTGCAGGGCATCTATATGCTCGTGAAACAGATTGAAGAAGGTGCGGCTAAAGTTGAAGTGCAGTATAACAGAGGTGTGCCGCCTGAGGGAAACCCCCATGCGACAGCAATTTTATATCAGGTCTTTGAGGTCACAGACGCCCTGTGGCGGGGAATCGGGACAATTCCGGGGACAGGGTTAAAACTGCGTGAGGAGTACAGCAGATACAATGCCGTCACAAAATTTGGGATAGAGATTACCGGTGAACGGGAACACCCCGGGTGTAAATGCGGCGAGGTCTTAAAAGGAATGATAACTCCCTTGGAATGCGGGCTGTACAGTAAGGCCTGCCGGCCGGAGCACCCGGTCGGACCTTGTATGGTGTCTGTTGAGGGAACTTGTGCCGCATACTACAAGTACGGTAAAAGGAGTGATTAGTTTGGCCGATAACAGGATTTTGCTCGCTCACGGCAGTGGGGGCAAGCTGTCACATGAACTCGTTAAAGAGTTCTTTTTGCCTGTGTTTGATAACCCGATCTTAAACCGCCTTGATGACAGAGCTGAAGTTGAAGTGGCCGGGGTGAAGCTTGCTTACACAACTGATTCGTTCGTCGTTAACCCCCTTTTCTTTGAGGGCGGAGATATAGGAAAACTGGCGGTTTGCGGGACTGTCAACGATCTGGCCATGGGTGGCGCCGAGCCCCTGTTTTTAAGCGTCGGTTTTATTATTGAAGAGGGTTTTTCTTTAGACATGCTGCGCGATATCGTCACATCGATGAAAAAAACAGCAGATGAGGCGGGGGTAAAAATCGTCTGTGGTGATACGAAGGTAGTGGAGAAAGGCTCTGCTGACCAGATTTTTATAAATACATCCGGGATTGGAGCAGTACCGGAAGGTGTATGTATATCAGGAGATTTGGCCAAACCGGGGGACAAGGTAATTATTAACGGTTTTATCGGGGACCACGGGATAGCAGTGATGGCCAAGCGCCAGGGCCTCTCTTTTAAAGACAGGATTGCCAGTGACTGTGCCCCCCTTAATGGGCTGGTGAAGAAGATGATGGAGGTATCGAAAGACATCCATGTACTTAGAGACCCTACCAGGGGCGGGGTGGCTACAACCTTAAATGAAATTGCGGCCCAGAGCAGTGTCGGCATTGTCCTGAACGAGTCAGCCCTCCCGGTTAGGGAAGAGGTCCAGGCTGCCTGCGAAATCCTGGGGTTTGACCCTCTCTATGTAGCTAATGAAGGTAAATTGCTGGCTTTAGTCCCGGCAGAAATTGCCGACCGGGTCGTTGATGCGATGAAACATCACCCTTATGGCCGGGAAGCTGCCATAATCGGTGAAATAACGGCTGACCACCCCGGAAAAGTGGTGCTTGCCACAGGTATCGGCGGCCGCAGGATTGTCGATATGCTGGTAGGGGAGCAGCTGCCGCGGATATGCTAAAATAGTTGCTAGTTGCTAGTTGCTAGTTGCTAGTTGCTAGTTGACAGGTGATAGGTGGCAGTTGACAGTTGGTAAAAAATATTTTTGGCCCTCGTATTGACGGAGGGGTTGTTTTAGGCCTATAATGTGACTGTGGGGTCACATGACTTGATAGTCACATATCCTGAGAATCTCGTGACTTAATAATCACGTGACTAAATAGTTGTGTCACTCGTTGGAGGGGGGTATTATGCCGAGACAAACCTTTTTTAACCTGCCTGAAGAAAAACGAAAAATGATTATTGATACCGCCCTTGACGAGTTTGGCAGCCGTCCTTACAGCAAGGCCTCCCTTTCCAGGATTGTGGCCAGGGCTGGGATTGCCAAGGGCAGTATGTACCAGTATTTTGAAGACAAAAAAGACCTTTTTATCTACCTGCTGGAACTGGCTGCCGGGGAGAAACTTGCTTACATTCAGCAAGAAATTGACCCCAATGCCGATTTTTTTACGGCTTGTGAGCAGACTATCCTGGCTGGTACCCGTTTTGGCCTGAACAACCCGAAGTTATGGCAGGTGATGGCCAATGCTAAGGACACAACAGGGGAAGAACTCCTGCATGAATTTATTGTCAAGGGTAAGAAAATGTCCCGGGATTATTTTAGCCGGATGATCAGGAAGGGACAGGAACAGGGGAGTATCAGGCGGGATGTTGATACAAGGCTTGCCGCCTATATGGTCTCTGCTATGCTGTCACAGGGGCTGATGGATTACATTATGGACCTGTTCGGGGTTGGCACCCTGGACGAACTTCTGGCCAGGCCTGAACTGGGACAGAAGCTGACTGAAAAAGAAGTGAGAAAAATGAGCAGTGAGCTGACGAAGCTTTTGAGAAACGGGCTGGGTGAAATGAGTTCTTAAAAGGGGTAATTCTTATGGAAACAATCATCAGAACACAAAATCTGCGGAAGACCTTCTATACCGGGGAAATACCTGTGCATGCCTTAAAGGGTGTTGACCTGGAGATTGGGGAAGGGGAATTTGTGGTTATTCTTGGCCCCAGTGGTTCCGGCAAAAGTACCCTGCTCAATATCCTTGGGGGTATGGATGCCCCTACCGAAGGAGAAATATTTTACAGGGGGAAACCCCTGCAAAATATGAATAAAAAAGAGTTAACTATGTTCAGGCGCAATGCCGTGGGCTTCATTTTCCAATTCTATAACCTGATGCCTAACCTGACAGCCCTGGAAAATGTCACTTTAGCTGCTGAGATAACCAATGATCCTTTGGAACCGCGCAAAGTCCTTGCCGAGATGGGGCTTGCTGAACGGGAGGACCATTTCCCTTCCCAGCTTTCGGGTGGAGAGCAGCAGCGGGTGGCCATTGCCCGGGCTATCACCAAGAATCCTGACATATTATTATGTGATGAGCCTACGGGAGCCTTAGACTACGAAACAGGCAAACAGGTCCTGGATGCCCTGAGGAACTTTAACCGGGACCTGGGTAAGACGGTTCTGGTGATTACCCATAATGCCGCTATTGGCAACATGGGTGACAAAGTAGTCTATATTAAGGACGGCAGGGTTGACAGGATAAAAATCAACCCCAACCCTGTGTCTGCCAGCGAGGTGAGCTGGTAGTGTTAAAACGCAAACTATTGAGGGACATCAGGGGCAGCCTGGGGGCCTACATTGCTCTGATCAGCGTTCTGGTTATCGGCCTGATGCTTTATGTCTCGATGGCCTTGACCTTAGACAGCCTGGTCCTCAGCAAGGACAATTATTACAGGGATTATAAGCTTGCCGACGGGTTTGCCCGGATTACCAGGGGGCCCGCCGGTTTGGTGGCGGACCTTGAAGATATCCGGGGAATCGATAAAGCTGTGGGAAGAATAGTACTGGATGTTTTAGTCAATAAACCTGCCGGGGAGGAAACCACAACCCTTCGCCTGGTCTCTTTCGAAGAGAGGCAGCCCCTGAACAGGTTTATGCTGGAGCAGGGCAAAGTCCCGACCGGTGAGGCGAGGGAAATCCTTGTCACTCCTGCTTTCTTGAAGGGCAACAACTATCAAATAGGAGACCAGATTCCTCTGATTATAAAGGGTCGGGAAGTTAGGTTTACCATTTCAGGTACGGCCAACAGCCCGGAATATGTTTACGAAATTCCTAATGGCTTCACCCTTGCCCCTAACCCCAAGGCTTTTGGGGTCGCTTTTGTCCCATATTCCGTAGCAGGTCCTGTCCTGGATATGGAAGGCCAGGTAAACGATATTGCCTTTTCCCTGAATAAAGGGATAGAATTTTTGGATGTCAAGACCCAGGCTTCCCGTGTATTGAACAGTTACGGGATGACCAGCATATATCCGGTCAAGGACCAGTTAAGTTATTCTATGCTCACTCAGGAGATCAAAGGCCTGGAGGGTTCTGCCAAAACATCCCCAATGATTTTCCTCCTGGTTGCAGCCAGCGTCCTTTATATCATGCTAAGAAGGATGGTGGAACAGCAAAGAGGACAGATCGGGGTTATGAAGGCTTTTGGGTTCACTGACTGGGAGATCATAAATCATTATATGGGATATGCCTTGTTTATAGGAATTCTGGGCGGCCTCGGCGGCAGTGTGGTCGGAACGGTATTATCTTACTATTGGGTAGAGTTGTACAAAGTGTATTACAACATCCCTGACTTTACGGCCAGAGTGTCATTGACATACCTGCTGGTTGGCACATTGCTTTCCCTGCTGTTCAGCCTATTCGCCGGCTGGCGGGGATGCCGGCGGGTTATAGCCCTCAACCCTGCCGAGGCCATGCGTCCTCCGGCGCCGCCCGCGGGGAAGAAGACCATGGTCGAAAGGGTCAGGTTTTTATGGGGGGTTTTAAACACCCAGGCCAAAATGGCTGTCAGAAATGTATTCCGGAATAAGCAGAGAGCCTTCCTGGTGATTCTGGGCGTCGCCTGCTCATTCGCCATGATGGTATCTTCCCGGGCATCGTTCGACTCTACTTACTATTTGATCCGGTACCAATTTGGTGAAGTGGAACGCTATGACATTAAGGTTACCCTGAACCAGTATATTGACCGGGTGAAAGGGGTAAACGACAGCCGGAATATTGACGGGGTGGCCGGGGCGGAGCCGATGCTGGAAGTCCCCGTCACCCTCAGCAACCGGTGGCTGCAAAAGGACATTGTGATCACCGGCCTGCCACAGAACGGCCGGCTTTACCGCCTGGTGTCAGCAGAGGGCAAACACATTGATTTGCCTGATAACGGCCTGGTCATCTCGAACCAGTTGGCCAAGACCCTGGAAATTCAGCCGGGAGAAGTGGTGACCATTAAGCCCTTCCTGGGTGACAGGAGGGAAGAAAAGGTGGTAGTCCGCCAGGTAGTCCCGCAGTATGTAGGGCTGGGAGCGTATATGGACATTGATGCTCTCGGCGCATTAATCCACGAGCCTTCATCAACTTCGTCCATTCTGCTCAGTGTTGACAGGAGCGAGATGGACCAGGTGCGCAAAGACCTGCAGGAAGGCCGCAATGTGGGCGTTATCTATGACAAGAACAGAATGAAGCAGCAGTTTGAGGATTTAATGGAATCGTACAACGCCACCCAGTATATCTTGATATTCTTTGCCTTTATTACCGGTTTTGCTATCGTCTATAATGTCAACATCATCTCTTTATCAGAGCGGGAGAGGGAATTATCAACCCTGATGGTGCTGGGGATGACGGAAAGGGAAGTGGCCAGGATACTGGCCTTTGAGCAGGGATTTCTGGGGCTGGTGGCAGTAATCGCGGGAATACCGTTAGGTTATGGGATGTTATATGCAATTGTCAACGGCACAGCCAGTGATATTTATAACATGCCCCTCAGGATAGAGCCGGTCAGCTTCCTGATCAGTTCTTTGGGCGCCGCTGCGTTTCTGGTGGCAGCCCAGTGGAGAATCAAGGGCAGAATAGCGAAACTTTCCATGATTGAAGTTCTGAAGGAAAATGAATAAGAGGGGGCGGGAGATATGAAGAATTGGAAGGAAAATATTAAAAGCCTGGCCGGGGATAAAAAGAAAAGTAAAAAATGGCTGTGGGCAGGCATCGGCGCCGTTGTGGTGGTGGCTATGGCCGGTTCCTCCATGTTGAAGTCCCTGGAGGTGGAAATGCAGGCGGCGAAGAACACGGACGTCCAGGCTACTGTTTGGGAAAAGGGCAAGGTCAAAAGCCGGGATGCTGTTGACATATACTGTGAGGTCCAGGGAAAAGTCAAACAGGTATTGGTGGATACAGGTGACAAAGTAGATAAGGGCACTCTGCTGGCGGTTCTGGATGTGAGTGAAACAGAATCCCAGATTGCCCGTCTTGAAGGTGAGCTGAAGGCTATAGACGGGCTTTCCGGTCCGGGGGCCGGAAGCAGCCAGGTAAGACAGCAGAGGCTCGCTGTAGATCAGGCCAAAATTGCCCTAGGGCTTGCCGAGGAGGCATATAAAAGAACTAAGGAGCTTTTTGAAAATGGGGGGGCAACCAGGGTAGAGGTTGACCAGGCCCGGGGTGATGTGGAAACCAAAAAGAAGGCCGTAGCCCAGGCGCAGGCAAGTCTAGCGGCTTTAACCCAGCAGAACAGCGGCCAGAAGGAGAGCTTATGGGCCCAGTTAAATTACTTGAAGTCCCAAAAGGAAAAAGCCTCTGTCAAAGCAGACAGGGATGGCCTCGTTTTCACAAGCAAGGTGAAAGAAGGAGACGTGGTTTCCCCGGGGACTCATTTATTTACTATCGGTAAAACAGGGCAAATAGAGATTGAGGCTTATGTAAACAATAAGGATATTGCTTATGTAAGGAAAGGCGATAAGGTTACGGTTATATTTAAGGTCCCCGGAGAAGACGTAAAAGCACAGGGCGCTATAACCAATATTGCCCCGGCGGCTGAGGAGATTATTTCGTCCCTGGGGATTGCCGAAGACAAAATTAAGGTGAAGGTTGATTTGCCGGAAAAGCCAAAGGGTATCAGCCTGACCCCGGGGATGGCTGTGGATGTAGTGATTATCACCCAGGAAGCGAAAGGTGTTTTAGCAGTTCCCAAAGAATCAGTTTTCACTGACAATGACAAGGAATTTGTCTGGGCAGCCAGGGATGGACGCGCCGGAATGATAGAAGTGGTTACCGGTCTGGAAGGTGATGAACTGGTGGAGGTCAAAAAGGGTTTAAAACAAGGGGACCTCGTCTTAACCAACCCTCATCTGCCGGAGCTTAAAGAAGGTATAAAGGTGAAATAGAAATTGTATAAACGTGGGGAAATAAAGGAAATATTATTAAAATGTCGAAGTAATAGTCTCAAATTATGTTTATAGCTGAATCGTGTATAGACAGAGGATTCCCGGCTTTGGAAGAGGAGATAGTATGCGCATTGCTGTAATTGACGGGCAGGGCGGGGGAATAGGGAAATATATAACTGAACGCCTGAGGAAGGAACTGCCTGAAGAAACGGAGATTTTGGCCCTGGGTACGAACGCCCTGGCAACGGCGGCCATGCTTAAGGCCGGGGCCAACGAAGGGGCTTCAGGTGAGAATGCCATTGTTTTTAATGCCGGGCGGGTTGATGTGATCGCGGGGCCGATAGGTATTGTGATGGCCAATGCCATGCTCGGGGAAGTCACTCCCCGCATGGCTGAAGCAGTTTCCGGCAGTGCGGCGCAGAAGATACTTTTGCCGGTCACCCGCGGTGATGTGAAGATAGCCGGATACAAACCGGAACCCCTGCCGCACTTGATTGAGGATCTTATCAAAAAGATAAAAAATCTGATAAAATAAAAAATATCCGGTCTCCCGGATATTTTTTTATTATCTATGGTCAATATTTACTACTAACAACTAACAACTAGCAACTAGCACCTAGCACCTATTTCAGTTTAGCTCATCAGCCTTAAGGAGGATGGCCAGCTCTTCTGACTGGGAGGCCAGGCAGTGATTGTGATGGTTGCGCAGTAAATAAATCAGGTCTTTATCCAACCCGGCCCTTTCTGCTATTGAGGCTCCTATTTCGGTGTGATAAATGTGCAGATGGAAGGAGTTGCGGAGCCTGGCGAAAAACCCCGCATTTCCTGGTTTGGCCAGCTTTTTGGCGAGACGGCGGGAGACTTTTTTGACGAGGACGTACCAGACCCGGTCCATTACGGTAAAAGCGCCCTGGGACTTACCGATATCATGCAGCAGACCTGCTTTCACGAGAACCGGTTGGTTTAGGTCCGGTCTGCCGGAAACCATGCTTAAGACAGTCGCGGCTACATTTACGCAGTGTTTTTGAATAGCCGGATCCATATTATAAAACAGCTTTTTTTCTCTGCGGTCGAGATATCTGTTGACAGCTTCATGGTCATCTTGTTCCATTTTGGAAAAAAGCGCCCTAAAAAACTGCCGGCTTCTTTTGGAGACCTTGTTCATAAATCATGCCACCTTTAACGGAGGACTGGAAACTGCTTTTTTCAGTATAACATAACTTATGATTCTAGTGCTGAAATATAGTTGGGAATTTTCCGATTCTGAACCCAGGAAATTCTACAAGGTAATTTATGGATAAAATTCATGCTTTTT
>PGZN01000040.1 GCA_002840165.1 Firmicutes bacterium HGW-Firmicutes-8 | reverse complement strand
GTGGCATTTTGAAGTTCCCTGCTAGGTCCTTCAAATGTTATATAGTCGCTGGGGATTATCCTTCTTTTAAAGGCATTTTACCATACCAGGGCACAGAGGTTAAAACAGAGGACACAGAGAGAAATTTGCGGAAATCGCGGAGATAAAAAATTGTCTTGTTAAGTTTATTAAGTGTTAAATTTCATTAAATAACTTTGAAGCATGAGTATTCTTTCTCCTCCGCGTGCTCCGTTATCTCCGCGAACTCCGCGGTTTGAAAGAGCCGCGAAGTAACTTGGACAATACAGCTTAATTGCTGGAAGTTGTACCTATGTAAGTAAGAAAACCGAGAGTAAGAATATCCGAGTTAGTAAATATGTTTTTATATTTAATACTATCTCAAGGTACAGAGTTACTAAATTGAACTGGAGAGTAAGTATTACTGATTACTCTCTGTGCTCTCTTCTTTTAAATGAATCACGATTTCTCTGTGTACTCTGTGGTTTCTTTTAAGAAAGGAATTATCGTTAAGAATGTACTCACAACTGGTCACCGGCCGCTGGCCGCTGGCCGCTAATGTAGGAGGTTTCCGGATGAGTTTAAAACAGCAGGCTGCTCAGGGTTCCGATGTGGATGAGAGACTGTCAGCCCTGATTACCAATTCCAACGCTATCAGGGCTATAGCTTCTTCAGTGGAAGGGACTCTCGGCCCTAAGGGCCTTGATACCATGTTGGTCGATAAGTTCGGGGAAGTCGTTATCACTAATGACGGGGTTACCATCCTGACGACGATGGAAGCGAACCACCCGGCCGCTAAAATGATGATTAATGTAGCCAAATCCCAGCAGGCCGAAATAGGAGACGGCACCACCACTGCCGCGGTAATGGCCGGGGCACTCGTCAGTGAAGGGGTAGCCCAGGTTATCAAAGGGGTTCCGGTAACGAGAGTGATAGAAGGAATCCGGGCCGGGGTGACGAGGGCGCTCGAGCTTGTCAGGGAGAAGGCTGTTCCCATCAACGGGGCGGACGACCCTGTTTTAAGGCAGGTAGCCCTGATTGCCGGGCGGGAGCATGAGGATATTGCCGAACTGGTTGTAGGGGCCGCCAGGATGACAGGTGGGATTAAATTGAATGACCCTTCGTTTAAGCTCTCGGAGACGATAGTAGCTGAAGAGGGAGCCGAAAACGAGGTCTTCATGGGTGTAATCATCAATAGAGAACGACTAAGCAAGCACATGCCCAAAGAAGTACTCAATGTAAAAATATTAGTCATCGACGACGCTCTTGAACCGGAAGAAATAGAAGACGAAGCCCTTGCTACAGAGGCGGGCTTTGCCAGGTACCAGGAGTTACAGGAACAGTTTAAGGCAAATCTGCATAAAATTGTGGATATCGGTACGAAGGCGGTACTTGTAGACCGGGGTGTAGATAACTTTGCCGAAGAGGTGCTGACAGATGCCGGAATCCTCGTAGTTCAGCGGGTCTCCAACAAAGAACTGCGTAAAGCGGCCGAACATACAGGGGCAAGGCCGATAAAAAGGACCGGCCTGCGGAAAGAACCGGCTGAACTGGCTAAATACCTCGGTAAAGCCAAAAGGGTATATGAAGATGAAAAACTTGAGCATATCAGAATCCTGGGCGGCCGGGGTAAACCTATTGCAACCGTACTCGTCGGCGCCGCCACCGAAGAAGTGGTGGGGGAACGGGAAAGGATTGCCAAAGATGCCGCTGCTTCAGTGCAGGCCTCTGTCAAGGGAGGGGTCGTGCCTGGAGGCGGGGCTTTCGAACTGGCCCTGGCGAGGGAGGTTGAAAAGGTCAGGGAGGGTGTGCGCGGCATGGCCGCGTACGGTGTAGACTGCGTGGTGGAGGCTTTAAAGCGGCCGTTTTCCCAAATTGCCGCTAATGCCGGGTTTAATCCTCTCGAAAAAATCGGGGATGTCGTGGCGGCCCAGGTCAAAGAAGGTAAAGACAGTCTGGCCCTTGACTGCGACACCGGGGATGTGGCTGATATGTTTGAGCTCGGGGTAGTCGACCCGGCCCTTGTTAAGCTTTATGCGTTAAAAGCGGCCGGTGAAATTGCCGAGGCTATCCTGCGCATTGATACAATTATTAAGAAAAAAGCGGAAGCTGCTGAAAAAAACAACCATAATGAATTTGAAGGCAGTGACTTCTAAAGGGTGGGGGGATAATATTGAACGAAAAAATGGAACAAGAGAACCCGGCAGACGGTACTTGTCTGACGGAAGACGAATTCGTTACCGAAGCGCCGGATAACGAAGCCGAGGCGGAAAAATACAAAGCTCAGGCTGACGAATATTTACAGCTCCTGCAGAGGGTCCAGGCTGATTTTGATAACTTCAGAAGGAGAACCCATCAGGAGCGTGAAGACTGGTCCAAATACTGTTCGGCCCGTATGGTGGCAAACCTGCTGCCTGTCCTCGATAACTTTGAACGCGCTCTCCATGCTGCAGGCAGTGACATAAACAACTTTTTGGAGGGTATGCAGCTCATTTACAAGCAGCTTAAAGATGTCATGGAAAAAGAAGGTGTCATGACCATGGATGCAGTTGGGAAGGAATTTGACCCCAATTTCCATGAAGCGGTTATGCAGGAACCCAGTGAAGAACACCCGGATAATACCGTGCTTGAGGAACTCCAGAAAGGTTACCTGCTGGCAGACCGGGTTATCAGGCCCGCTATGGTCAAGGTAGCCAAAAAATTATAAATGGAATAGGGAGGTTGAGAATTATATGGGTAAAGTACTTGGTATTGACTTAGGCACCACATATTCCTGCATGGCAGTTATGGAAGGCGGGGAAGCGGTTGTTATCCCTAATGCCGAAGGAGCCAGAACAACTCCGTCGGTAGTAGCCTTTTCGAAAACCGGTGAACGGCTGGTCGGCCAGGTGGCCAAACGCCAGGCTGTAACGAACCCCGAAGGAACCGTGATGTCAATTAAAAGACAGATGGGTTCAAACTATAAAGTCAATTTAAACGGCAAAGAGTACACCCCTCAGGAAATTTCCGCGATGATCCTGCAGAAAATGAAGACAGATGCGGAGGCTTACCTGGGAGAAAAGGTCGAGCAGGCAGTTATTACAGTCCCGGCTTATTTTTCGGACAGCCAGCGCCAGGCCACCAAGGATGCCGGCAAGATTGCCGGACTTGAAGTCCTCAGGATTATCAATGAGCCAACCGCCGCTGCCCTGGCATACGGGCTTGATAAAGGGGAAGACCATACCATCCTGATATATGACCTTGGTGGGGGCACATTTGATATATCGATACTTGAACTGGGTGAAGGGGTATTTGAAGTAAAGGCCACCAGCGGGAACAACCGCCTGGGCGGTGACGACTTTGATGACAGGATTATGAACTGGATAATTGACGAGTTCAAAAAGGACAGCGGTATAGAAATCCGCAATGACAAAATGGCTGTTCAGCGCCTTAAAGAGGCAGCCGAAAAAGCAAAGATTGAGCTTTCCGGAGTTATGACCGCAAATATTAACCTGCCGTTTATCACAGCTGATCAGTCCGGGCCTAAACACCTTGACCTTACACTCAGCCGGGCAAAATTTGATGAGTTAACAGCTGATCTCGTGGAAAAAACTATTGGTCCTTCTAGGCAGGCCTTATCCGATTCCGGCCTGACCGCCGACCAAATCAATAAGGTTATTCTAGTCGGCGGGTCGACGAGGATTCCGGCTGTCCAGGAAGAGATTAAAAAACTCGTCGGTAAAGAGCCCCATAAGGGTGTTAACCCCGACGAAGTAGTAGCCCTTGGCGCGGCCATTCAGGGCGGTGTCTTAGCCGGAGAGGTGAAGGATGTCCTGCTCCTCGATGTAACCCCGCTGTCCCTTGGAATTGAAACCCTCGGCGGGGTGATGACAAAACTGATCAACCGCAACACCACTATCCCGAGCTCCAAGAGCCAGATGTTTTCTACGGCCTCTGATAACCAGACTACTGTAGAGATTCATGTCCTGCAGGGGGAACGGGAAATGGCGGCCGGCAACAAGACCCTGGGCCGGTTCCAGTTAACCGGTATCCCACCGGCGCCCCGCGGGATCCCGCAGGTTGAAGTTAAATTTGATATTGACGCTAACGGTATCGTCCACGTTTCGGCGAAAGACATGGCCACCGGGAACCAGCAGGCCATTACGATTACCTCCTCCGGAGGGCTTAAAGATCAGGATATTGAAAAAATGGTGAGGGAGGCCGAAACCCATGCGGCTGAGGATGCCAAGCGGAAAGAAGAAGTAGAGACCAGGAACCAGGCCGACTCGCTGGTTTACCAGGCCGAAAAGACAGTCCGGGATTTTGGTGACAAGGCGGACAAAAGCCTGGTAGATAAAGTCAATGAGGCGATTAAGGAACTCAAAGAAGCCCTTAACGGCACTGATACAGAGGCCATTAAGAGCAAATCCGAAGAGCTTACGAAACCCCTTTACGAGCTTACTACGGCCATGTATCAGCAGACCGCCCAGGCGCCGGGAGCCCAGGAAACCCAGGCTGACCAGGGCGCCGGCGGCGGTGCGGAAGCCCCCAAGGATGATAATGTAGTGGATGCCGAGTACAAAGTAGTAGACGAAGACAATAAGTAGGAATAGAATATATATTAGTCAAACCGGGCAAGAGGTGTTGTATAAACGATGAGTAAAAGGGATTATTATGAGGTCTTGGGGACTGATAAAAGCGCTTCCGAAGCAGAGATAAAAAAGGCCTTCCGGAAACTGGCCCGGAAATACCACCCGGATGTTAACCCCGATAACAAGGACGCCGAGGCCAAGTTTAAGGAAATAAACGAGGCCTATGAAGTGCTCTCAGACTCGCAGAAAAGGGCTGCGTATGACCAATTTGGCCATGCCGCATTCGGCCAGGGCAACGGAGAACCCGGTTTTGGCGGTGGAGGTTTTGGCGGTGGAGGCTTTGGCGGCGGGGACTTCAGCGGGTTTGGCGATATTTTTGAGATGTTTTTTGGCAGTGGCGGTCAACGGCGCAGGGGACCGGCCAAGGGTACGGATTTAAGGTACAATCTGGACATGTCATTTGAAGAGTCTGCCTTTGGTTTGGAAAAGGACATCAATGTACCCCGCACCGAACTGTGTGAAAAGTGTAAAGGCAGCGGCGCGGCGCCCGGAACTTCGCCTAAGAAGTGTGCCAAATGCGGCGGCGCCGGTCAGCTTCAGTATACACAGTCCACGCCATTTGGCCGTTTTGTGCAGTCAAGGGTATGTGAAGACTGCCACGGCGAGGGTAAGGTTGTAGAAAACCCCTGCCCTGAATGCAGCGGTTCGGGTTATGTGAGAAGGTTACGCAAGATTCATGTTAAGATTCCGGCCGGTGTCGACAACGGATCCAGGCTGCGGGTTTCTGGGGAAGGTGAGCCGGGAGAACACGGCGGTCCTCACGGTGACCTGTATGTTTATATCAAGGTTAAACCCCACAAGATATTCAAGCGTGAAGGAAATGATGTTATCATCGAAGTAAAGGTATCATTCCCGCAGGCCGCCCTGGGTGACGAAATCCTCGTGCCGACCCTGGACGGGAAGATAGAGCTGAAGGTCCCGGAGGGGACGCAGTCAGGTACGTTTTTCCGTCTTAAAGGCAAAGGGGTCCCGGATGTTCACGGCTACGGGCGGGGTGATCAGCACGTCAGAGTCACGGTTGTCACACCTGCCAAACTGACTGAGGAACAGAAAGAGCTGCTCAGGGAGTTTGCTTCGGCCACCGGGGAAAACCCGGCAGGAGTGGGGAAAGGGTTTTTTGATAAAGTCAAAGATGCATTCATGGGTTAGCGGTAAACAGGGGTGGGTATCTGCCTGCATGTTTCTCTTGTAACCATAGTGCGCCAGTAACCTCAGCTACCGGCTATGCCTTGGGTTTCACCCGCCCAAGCGGCATCCGTGCCGCTGGGCGGCTCCGCCGTCCATGGCTCCGCCCTGCGGCATAGCCGGTATCTTCGCTAACTGGCGCAACAATGGATTACAAAGGAAACCTACAGGCAGACACCCACCCCTGTTTGCTGCTTTAACCATGAAGGCGTCTTTCACTTTGGTCGAAGCAGGGTCAAAAAGGAAATGCCGCGGTTCCGCATTGAGCGGACCGCGGCGCAAAGGTTGGTTCGCGCTTAAGCGCGAACCTTCGATTTTAACGGTGTATCTTTTTACTAAAAAGTTAGGAAAAAATTGTGAAGTATGATATATTACATATGGGATGTTTTAGGAGAATATTTTAGGGAGTGATTGTCCTGAACTGGCGGGAAATATCCATTAAAGCTGACAGGGACGCTGTTGATACAATTTCAGATATTTTGGTTGAATGCGGAGCAGGGGGAGTGGTTGTTGAGGATCCTTACCTGATAAATGAGCGGATAGCTGACAACTTGTGGGATGCCTACGAGTTTCCGGATGAACTGCTGAGCAGGGAATTTGTTCTCGTGCGGGCGTATTTGCCTTGTGACAGTAAGTTAGACGACAGTGTCCACCGGCTGTGCCGCCGATTGGACAGCCTTGACGGTGAATGTATACCGATTCCAATAAAAGATATAAGTTTTGCCGATGTCCGGGAGGAAGATTGGGCCAACTCGTGGAAGGCTTATTATAAACCTGTCCGGATCAGTGACCGGATTGTGATTAAACCAACCTGGGAAGACTACTCTCCGCAGCCTGGAGAACTGGTAATTGAGCTGGACCCGGGCATGGCTTTTGGGATCGGTACTCACCCGACAACGGTTATGTGTATTAAATTACTGGAGAAAATAATCAGGGGCGGGGAAACCGTATTTGATATCGGGACAGGTTCCGGGATTCTGGCCATTGTATCTGCTAAGCTGGGGGCCGGGGAAGTCAAGGCGGTCGATGTAGACGAAGTTGCTGTCAAAGCCGCCAAGGCCAATGCTTCCTTGAACCTTGTTGATGATACAGTAGAGATTACAGCCGGCAACCTGCTCGACAACGTTAAAGGACAGGCCGATATAGTTGTTTCCAATATAGTGGCAGATGTCATCATCAGCATTTGTTCCGATGCCGCCCGGGCTGTCAGGAAAGGCGGCAGGTTTGTGGCTTCCGGGATAATTGCCGGCAGAGCCGAAGAGGTCATCGAGCATATCAGGCAGGCGGGGTTTAAGATTGAAGAAACGGTTCGGGAAGGGGATTGGGTCTCCCTGGCCGCAGTTATGGAGTGATAAAATGGCCCGGTTCTTTGTTACAGAAGACTCAATTAAAAATGATCAGGCAGTAATTACCGGACCTGATGTCAAACACATCACCAGGGTTTTGCGTTTAGGACATGGGGATAAAGTTGGGCTGTGCGCCCGGGACGGCAGGGAATTTACCGCCGAAATTATAGAGATAAGTAACAGTGAAGTTGTATGTGGAATCACAGCAGAGGTAAAAACATTCCCCGAGCCTCCGGTGAAGGTCACCCTGTATCAGGGGCTGCCCAAAGGTGATAAAATGGAACTGGTCATTCAGAAAAGCACTGAGCTGGGAGTGTCCCGGATTGTACCGGTAATCTGTGCCCGCACTATAGTGAAGCTGGATGAAACAAAGGCAGCCGTGAGAAGGACCCGCTGGCAGAGACTGGCCGAAGAGGCGGCTAAACAGTCGCGCCGGGCAGCAATCCCCGAGGTTGCTGAGCCGCTGGTCTTTGATAAGGCTTTAACTGAGCTTTCCGGCGCGGTTTTGGCGGTCATGCCGTGGGAAGAAGAACACACCCGTGGGATAGGTGATTTATTAAAGACGTGCACAATTAAAACTGACCCGGGAACAAAAATTGAGGTGGCCGTGTTTATTGGGCCGGAAGGCGGCTTTTCCAAACAGGAAGCCGAATTGGCCGGGTCTTACGGGGTTTTTCGAGTTTCGCTGGGCCCCCGGATCATGCGTACAGAAACAGCCGGAATAGTGACTGTAGCCCTTATTTTGTACGAACTGGGGGACTTGGGAGGGGCAGACAATGGCTAAAAAAGTTGCTTTTATTACCCTGGGGTGTAAGACAAACCAGTACGAGAGTGAAGCTATGGCCGGTGTCTTCCGCCACCGCGGTTACGAGAACGTAACCTTTGACGAAAAAGCAGATGTTTATGTGATCAATACCTGTACAGTAACTCACTTGGGGGACCGCAAATCCAGGCAGATGATAAGGCGGGCTGTTAAAAAGAACCCGGGTGCGATTGTTGTTGTGACCGGATGCTATGCCCAGACCTCGCCGGGTGAGGTGTTAGAAATCCCCGGCGTTGACGTCATCGTTGGGACGAGGGACCGGGACAGGATTGTGGAACTGGTGGAAAAGGCCGAAAAGTCTCCCGTGCCGGTAAATGCAGTAAAAGATATCATGTCTCACCAGGCCTTTGAGGATATGCCCCTGCTGGATAATGAGAACAGGACGAGGGCATTTGTAAAAATTCAGGAAGGGTGCAGTAATTTCTGTACTTACTGTATAATCCCGTATGCCCGGGGCCCGCTGCGGAGCCGCCAACCGGACAACATCCTGGCTGAAGTCAGAAACCTGGTGGGAAAAGGTTTTGGCGAAGTAGTCCTGACCGGAATCCATATTGGCGCATACGGCGCCGGCCTCGAAAAAAAGGTTGACCTGGCCGACCTCGTCATCAGGATTGCCCATACCCCGGGGTTAAAAAGGCTCAGACTTGGGTCTATAGAACCTCTTGACATCACACCCCGGCTTACCCAGGCCATCGCCGAAATCCGTACTGTCTGCAGACATCTGCATATCCCGCTGCAGAGTGGTGATGATTATATTTTAAGACGCATGAACAGACACTATAAGACCTTTGAGTTTTCCCGCATGGTTAGCGCCATCAGAGGCCAGGTGCCGGAGATAGCGATAACGACAGATGTGATTATCGGTTTTCCGGGCGAAACTGCGGAGAGTTTTGAGAGTACCTATGAACTGGTTAAGGATATTGGCTTTAGTAAAACCCATGTATTCAAATATTCTCCCCGGAAGGGTACTCCGGCTGCAGGATATCCGGACCAGGTCTCTCCGGAAGATAAAGATGCCAGGAGCAAGAGGCTGATTACCCTGGACCGCGAAAACCAGAAGAAATTTGCCGGGCGGTTTATCGGGGAATCCACTGAAGTTTTGGTGGAGCAGTTAGTTGATAAGGAAACAGATGAATGGGAAGGCCTGACTGATAACTATATCAGGGTCCTGCTGAAAAGCAATGAGGGTTTACAGGGTGAGTTTGTGGAAGTAAGGATAGTAAAACTCCAAGGAACCAGCTTATTGGCAAAAGTTAAGATTTAATACCTAAACTCCTATTCTTTTAAAGGATTTTTAAATATTTGCGTCGAATACTTTTGTTTCAATAAAAATTTCGCATCTTTACTTATCGGCAGATAAAAAGGAGGTGTTAGTGGTGCAGGATTGTTTATTCTGTAAGATTGCACGGAATGAAATACCAAGCCAGGTCGTCTATGAGGATGACCGAATCCTGGCTTTTAAGGATATTAATCCCCTCGCCCCGGTCCATGTTCTTATTATTCCTAAACAGCATTTGACGAATCTCCTCGACATCCATGAAGGCAATGTTGATTTAATCGGCCACATTCACATTGTGGCCAACAGACTGGCCAAAGAAGCCGGGATAGCGGAAAAGGGTTACCGGGTAGTTACGAACTGTAATAAAGAGGGTGGGCAAATTATCTTCCACCTGCATTATCACCTTATCGGCGGCGAGGAGCTGCGCAACTTTGCCTAGTCGAGTTGACACTTGATTGACAAATATAGTATAATAAACAATGTGTAATTTTATGCCCTGGAGACGCAGCAGCGATTATAGAAACAACTGCGGATTAACCACTGCATTATTGCCAGTAGTGGAGGGAGGGAAAAAGAATTGTCAGAAGTTAAAGTCGGAAAAAATGAAACGTTAGATAGCGCCCTTAGGCGTTTTAAAAGGTCCTGCCAGAAATCCGGTGTCCTGTCTGAACTTAGAAGACGTGAGCACTATGAGAAGCCTAGCGTTAAGAGGAAGAAAAAGTCCGAGGCGGCTAGGAAGCGGAGATTCTGGTAAGGAGAGGTTTTGTATGTCTCTTTGGAAAACTGGTTAATCAAATTGTAAAAGAATTACTGGGTTAAATTGAGGGACTGTCTCAAATGAGGCAGTCTCTTTGTTTTTGGCATGACCGGAGGGGCTGGGGTGGTCCTCCGGGCGTGCATTCTGAGCAGGGCTTGTTGGCAAATATCGTGGGTCGAGGGGATGGCTGTCCGCAATGGCGTTTCTCTTGTTCTCATTGTGCGCCACTAACCGAAGAAACTGGCGGAGCCTTGGGTTTCACCCGCCCAAGGGACGTCCGTGTCCCTGGGCGGCTCCGACATCCGTGTCTCCGCCCTGCGGCACCGCCAGTTTCTTCGGAAAGTGGCGCAACAATGGAAACAAAGGAAAGCCTTATGCGGACAGCCATCCCCTCTGATATTGGGGCATTTGCCAACAAGCCAGTCGGGTTCGCCCTACGGACCACCCCAGCCCCTCGTGCCAAAAGTGAAAGAGGATACCTCTTTAAGACAGCCCACCTTTGGGGAAACCCCTGGCCCTCCGGAACACACCTTCCCCTCCTATGGCATATTTTAGGAGTGGAAGATGGAATATGTGTGATAGTAGGGGAAGTTTTCAAGAAAATTTCATATATATGGGAGAAATTAACAGAGGTTTTTGTGCAGTAGTGTCGAAACAAATCATAAAGAAGTAAAGTTATTGCATTAAAGAGCTGATTATGTTACATGACATAGAAATTAAATGACAGTAGTTTATGAAAGAGAGGAAATCAGTGAGACAAAAAATCGCGTCAGGGGTAGCAGTATTCCTGATAATTGTATTTAGCTGGGCCACCGCTGCCCAGCAGGGAAAAAAAGTCGTGGAAGCTGCTCCCCAAAGCAGACCAAATCTACAAATTGCCTCTGCCGTTCCCCTTGCAGCGCCTGAGATTACACCAAAAGCCGAATCAACAAGGCCGTTGGCTGTCGATGCAAAGACAGCTTCAACAAATGATAAGGATTCCGGGCATGTGGTCAAAAAGGCTGCCGCCAAGCAGCCTGTCAAAGTATCCAGAAAACAGCCTGTGTCAAGACAAAATTCCGGTTCAGATGTAGACCGGATTCTCAAGTTGGCCTATTCCTTAAAAGGTATCCATTACAGGAGCGGAGGCTCAACTCCAAAGGGTTTTGACTGCTCGGGATTTACCAGTTATGTGTTTAAGAATGCAGCCGGGGTTAGTCTGCCGAGGACTGCAAGCGGGCAAGCCGGAAAGGGTACTGCTGTTTCCAAAAGTAATCTCCGGCCTGGAGACATCGTATATTTTCAGACTTACAAGAAGGGTCCCAGCCATGTGGGTATATACACGGGCGGCGGTAACTTCATCCATGCATCGTGCTCAAAGGGGATTACTGTGACGAACCTCTCAGATTCCTATTACGGCCCGCGCTACCTAGGTGGCAGGAGAATACAATTATAATTGATGAGAAACAGGACCTTTGCCAACATGTTGGTAAAGGTTTTTTTATTTAAAGAGCTTCTGTTTTAGTAGCTTGGAGAAGGTCGACTTTTGTCAAAGCAGCAGGAATTTCCAACCAATTTGCCGAATGCTACAGTAATATTTAACCCGGAGTGTTCAAGGATGTGAGCATGTATGGTGGCGCCTAAAGACACATGGACAGGCAGAATTAATGTCTTAACACTTAAAAGACTGGATGAGCAGATTAATGTCCTCTACCGGCTCGGCAAGTATCAGGATGCGGCCCGGGTCGCGGAGACTGCCTTAAAGACAGCAAGGGAAACGTATGGGCCTAATCATCCTTATGTCGTAACATGTCGGAGTAACCTCGCCCAAATGAAGCAGGTATGTGAAGACAGGGAGGTTCTTGGCCGGCTTCACGCTCCCTCGGAAGCGATAAATCCTGTTAAGAGTAAAATGGTTCCGAAACTGGCGGGAGGATTATTATTAGCGGTTATCGTATTTACCTGGTTCATCGGGGGATTTTCCGGTTCGTCATCAAATAACTCTCAACCTGTTTTTGCTTCCGTTTTTCCGGCCGGATCCCGTCCTTATTATTCGGTAAAAGCTGACTTTTACCCCGAACGGAAAATGATTGAGGGGGAAGAGAAGGTTATTTTTGAGTGTAAAGAACCTACTGAGGAAGTAATATTTAATTTATACCTCAACCGTTACAAAAATAACAGCTTAAACACTTCCGAAATTCGCAGCTACGCCCTTGAGAGAGGAATGGACCAGGGATATATTGATATCCTGTGGGTTTATTACAATAGGAAGACGGTCTCGTTTAAACAGGAGGGAGAACTTTTAAGAATTTCGCGGAAAGATGATGTCTTCTCACCTGGTGAACATATCCTGGAGATAGGTTTTAGGATTAAAATGCCCCTCCTGGCAGACCGCGTAGGAGGAAACAGCAGAGGAATCTGGCTCGGGAACTGGCTGCCTACGCTGAGTGTCGATAGTAAGAAAAGGCAGCCCACAGAGATCGGGGATTCTTATATCAATTACTCATCTACATATGAAATAGAATTTATGGTACCAAAGGAATACACCCTGGTTTTAAGCAACACTAAAAAAGTCCGGGAACTTAAAGATGCCAGGGTATACTACGGTGTAGTGGAACGCGTCCGGGACCTGCCGGTCTTTTTGACGAGGGGTTATAAAGTGGTTTCGGCCGGGGTTAATGGGACACAGATTAACTATTATTACTTTTCCTCTGACAGCAGGGCTAGGGAAGTATTAGCTGCTGCCCAAAGGGCTTTTGCCTATTTTAGGAGCATTGTCGGAGAGTATCCCTGGAAACAGCTGAACATTGTGGAAAATGACATGTATCTTAGCGGTATGGAATATTCCACCCTGCTGCTTGTTTCTACCCAAGGTATGCAGGATAGCCTGACCCAAACGGTTTTTCACGAGGTGGGGCACCAGTGGTTTTATAATATCATAGGCAGTGACCAATACCAGGCGGCTTTTATAGATGAGGGGTGTGTTGAATTTTTTGCTTCCTACGCGTTAAAGAACTACACTCCGTATTCGGCTGCGAAACTTGACGGCCTTAACCGGAACCTGGGAGATTTCCATTCATGGCCGGAATACCGCGATGTCCATTACCGCAATGGCCGCAGGCTGTTTGAAACAATGTATGCTACCCTGGGAAAAAATGAATTTGAAAATTTTATTAAAGAATATTATGATAGATATAAGTATGGACTGGTCACCCGGGATGAATTCAAAATAATCATGGAAGACAAAATTGGACGGCGGGCCACCGGTCAACTGCTTAATTAAATTAGATAAATTAACCTGGAGGAACTCATGGAATTTATATTAAACGGAGATCCGGCAGAATTCACGGAGTACATCAGGGCTCATCACGGCAATTTTCTGCAAACCCTGGAATGGGCTAAAGTGAAATCGGACTGGGAGAACATTTTTTTTCTGATTAAAGATGAGGGAGTGGTAAAAGGCGCCGGGAGTATTTTAATCCGCAGGATTCCGGTAGTGGGCAAAAATTTTATGTATTGTCCCAGAGGACCTGTTTTAGATTATCACGATAAAGAGGTTCTTCATTTTTTTGTCCGCAAGATGAATGAAATATCGAAAAAATATAATGCTATTATGATTAAAATTGACCCGGATGTGGAAATAAAAGAGAGAGAGGTTATTGATACCTTGTTTGACCTTGGGTTCAGACAAAAACCGCTGACTCTGAACTTCGAAGGGATTCAGCCCAGGTTTGTATCACGCCTGGATATTACGAGGGACCTGGAAGAGGTGATGAATAATTTTCATCATAAAACCAGGTATAATATCCGCCTTGCAGAGCGCAAAGGGGTCACCGTAAGGGTAGGGGAACGAAGCGACCTTAAGCGGTTTCACGATATTATGGAGGATACGGGCCTGAGGGACAAGTTTGTAGTCAGGAGTCTGGCCTACTTTCAGAAAATGTATGATGCCCTCGTACCTCCGGGGTACATGAGGCTCTACCTGGCAGAATATGAGGGCCGGGTTCTGTCAGGGGCAATTTCGCTCGCTTTTGGCAGCAAGTGCTGGTATCTTTATGGCGCCAGCAGTAATGAAAATAGAAATCTGATGCCCAATTTCCTCCTGCAGTGGGAGATGATTGAGTGGGCAAAGTCCATAGGATGCACTGTCTATGACTTCCGGGGAATTTCCGGGAATTTGGACCCGTCTAACCCTCTATATGGATTGTTCCGCTTTAAGAAGGGTTTTAACGGTGTCTATACCGAATTTATAGGGGAATTTGATCTGGTTTTTGACTCTTTAATGTACAAGCTGTGGGATGTAGGTATCCCGCTGATGAAAAAAGTCCGTTCAAAACTTATTTTGGCCAAGAAAAAGCTGCGGAAGTAGGGATAAGAGTTGGAAAAGTGGTTGGAGATTGACCTGCAGAAATTAGAAAGCAATGTCCGGGCCCTCCTGGAACATTTTGAGGCGCCGGTCATGGCGGTCATCAAGCAAAACGCCTACGGTTTGGGTGCTGTTACGGTAGGAAGGTTTATGGAGCAGCTGGGCATCGGTTTTTTTGCAGTGACAAATATCAGAGAGGGCATTGAATTGAGAAAGGGTGGTTTAGTCTCCCCAATCCTTATTTTCGCCCCTTTTTTTCATGACCGGAAAGAACTGAGCGGTTTGTGGGAATACAACCTGATCCCAACTATATACTCCCTCGAAGCAGCCGAAATATTAAACAATTATGCCCTGGAAACGGACAGGTCTATCGATGTCCACATCAAGGTTGACAGCGGTATGGGCAGGATGGGTTTTACCCCGGCTGAACTGACGGCCTCGGTTGAGAGGCTCAAGGAACTCAATAGTCTAAGGTATCAGGGAATTTTCACCCATTACAGTAACGCCTTCGAAAAAGAAATGGATTATACGAAGAAACAGAAGGATACTTTTTTGAATCTTGTCAACGAGTTAGCGGCCCTGGGATTGGTTATCACTCTGAAATACAGCGCCAATTCCATGGCGGCCCTGAAGTTTCCGGAGACCCATATGGATATGGTCAGCATCGGTTCGGCATTTCTGGGGAACAGCACGATTAATCCGGCTGTACCGCTTACCAAGGTGTATGGCTGTAAAGCGAAGGTTTTACAGGTGAGGGAGCTTAGAAAAGGGGACTTTACCGGTTACAGCAACACCTACCGGGCCCCGAGAGATACGAGGGTGGCTGTAATTTCGATAGGCTACACAGATGGTTTCGGGCTGCAAAAAAAGATAGATGCCTTTAGATTCAGCGATTATTTAAGGGAGCAGTACCACCTGCTGAAAACGTTTCTAAAACCGGGCCACAGCGTGTTTTTTGAGGGGAGGCCCCTCAGGGTTATCGGTAAAACCAGCATCCAGCTGACGGTTGTGGAAATCGGCGGCCTCCGGATTAAATCGGGTGACTCTGTGGATGTAGAACTAAATCCTTTATTGGCCAGTTCGCGGATAGAACGGGTTTATATCGGTGAATCTTCACCTGATTTCGGCCACGAAGCTGAGGACGCCTTGGCAGAAGAAGCAGGGACAAAAAAAGAAGTGGCGGCAGCGAAAGACAAGTAGTTTTATCAACAATGACCATTGTGGGCCAGACCTTTACCTTCTGAATGAACGGTAAAGGTCTTTTGTTTTTTCAGCTACTTATTTTAAAATTTATAGTATAATGAAAGGAGGCGTGGGAGAAAAACCAAATTCGAAATACCAAAGGTAATGCAGAAATAGTCTTATTATAAAAAAGGGGGTTAGCACAATGAAAGGAAAAGGATTTGCCATAGGCCTAGTGGCTTTACTCGTTTTGGCGGTAATCGGTGGTTTCGGCAGTTACAACGGGCTGGTATCAATGGAGGAGAATGTGAACAAAAAGTGGAGTGATGTGGACAGCCAACTGCAGAGAAGGATGGATCTCATTCCTAACCTGGTAGAGAGCGTAAAAGGGTATTCAATCCATGAGAAAGATGTCATTAAAAGCGTAACTGATGCCAGGGCCAAGCTGGCCGGGGCTAAAAACGTTGATGACCAGATTGCCGGGCAGAATGAATTATCAGGCGCCTTGTCCAGGCTGCTCGTAGTTGTAGAAAACTACCCTAATCTTAAAGCAGATGCCACCTTCAGGAACCTGATGGATGAACTGGCCGGGACCGAAAACAGGCTTAATATAGCCAGAATGGATTACAACCAGGCGGTTCAGCAGTTTGACCAAAGTATCAGGAAATTCCCGACGGTAATCTTTGCCCGGATTTTCGGATTTGATGCCAAACCGTATTTCCAGGCCGACAAAGGCGCTGGTGAAGCGCCAAAAGTAAATTTCGGGACAGCTAAATAGGCAGATGAAAATAATAAAACTCATCTCTAAGAGAATACTGGCTGGCAGTTTGATTTTGCTTTTTATCTTAGCCTTAAGCCCGGCTGTTTCAGCAGCCCCGCAGGTCCCGCCAAAACCGGGCAGGTTTGACTATGTCTTTGACTATGCCGGGGTGCTGAACCCACAGGATGCAGCCAAAATCAGCAGCCTGGGGCGGGAACTTGATGAGAAAACCAAAGCCCAGGTAGTTGTTGTTACTGTTGATTCCCTGGGAGATTCCACGATTGAGGAATATGCCAATACCCTGTTCCGATTATGGGGCCTGGGTGACAAGGAGAAAAAGAATGGGGTCCTGCTTTTGGTCAATAAAGAGAATGTTATGGCCAATAAACCGGGCAGAGTCCGCATCGAAGTTGGCTATGGCTTAGAGGGTGCTATCCCCGACGGAAAGGCAGGGCGCATCCTGGACGATTATGTCCTCCCCCGTTGGGAACAGCAAAAATACAGTGAGGGTATTTTACAGGGATATTTTGCGGTAGCCGCCGAGACGGCTAAGGAGTATAATATTGCTCTCCAGGGGAATTATTCGCCTGTACCGGCGGATCAGAACGGTTCTCTGCCCGGACCTGTTGCAGGATTTATTATAGCCATGATATTGCTGTCTGTATTTACTTCATTTTCCCGTAAGCGCCGCCGTAACAAATGGGATAACGACGGCCGCGGCGGGGGTGGCGGTTGGTTTGGCGGCGGTGGCGGCTTTGGCGGAGGAGGCTTCGGCGGCGGCGGTTTTGGCGGCGGCGGAGGCTTTGGTGGAGGTTCATCCGGAGGCGGTGGCGCCAGCAGATAAATAACCAAGAAGGGGCAGGTGTATTCCTCCGGGCGGGCAAGTCCCTCCGGAACACACCTGCTCCTTCTTTTGGTATTTACCATCACTTTAAGAGTAAAATGATAGCCCGCCGGGTTGACCGGCGGGCAATTTCCGCATTTCAACCCGCCAAAACCGCATTATAACCCACGAAAGCCGCATTATAGGACAGGATGGAAGGAATTTGTCGACATATGTAGAAAAAAGAGGTGCGATTACAAAAAAAATGCATAAATGCAAATTCCCGATAAAGGCAAACCCGCCGAAAGGCGGGGGCGCAAAACCACGGACCCTAGTAGTTGCTAGCAACTAAGGGTGGCCGGGCTGCCGAAGGAGAGTATCAACAGCATGGATGAGCACCTGTCCTGAGGTATCGGGCAGGTGTTTTTTGTTGTTTTGTGAGCTATATAAAAGGGGGAATGGAAATGAGAAGGATTTTTAAACGGAGATTATGGATACGGGTATTGGCCGTAACGCTGGCCTTAGCCTTAAATCTGGGGGCGCTGGACGGGATAATCAACGGTATCCTGCACGGCGCGTTCAACCTGGGTGTAACCGATTCTTTGGTCCGGGTCAATAACGTGCCGCCGGCCTATGCCGACCCGGGAGACGGTTCTTTTCAACCCAGTGTATTTGACCCGAACCATGACGAGACCAGCACCTTAACTTTCAGGTTCGACTATAACCATCATGTGCGCATTGACCTGTTGCTGGATGGAGAAGTCATCGAAACCCTGGATGAAGATGCCTTCTACCGGGGTGACTACATCGACAGGGAAGACCGGAAAACCAGGGAAGAGCCGAGGAATATAATCAACCATTATACCTGGGACGGTAAAGACGATAACGGCGAACCGATGGATGACGGCAATTATTCAATAAAAATGACCCCCCTTGACGAGTGGTCTGATTACCCCCTGATTGCCGATGTCCGGATAAAAAACTACCCGCATATTCCGACCCATGATGTTTATATTAACTATCTTACCGGACTCATCACCGTCAAAGGGAACTCGGATAAAAACAACAAAATCATCCTCTATGTTAATGGTGTCGAAAGAGTGACCATAACTGATGACGGCAGCGGCCGCTGGCAGTGGTCGTCGTATTTTAACGAAGGTATCATTTATTCCGTCACCGCCGAGGCCGAGAACAAGTGGGGGACCCGCAGTAAAGGCCGGTCAGTGGCAAGTATCTTTGAGATTTACCAGGTCCGTAAGAGTGACGTCTTAGCCGACATTGCAGATTTTTACTATTTCTGGAACGATAAAACTACAGCACAAAGAAAATTAGATATTACCAATGCCACCGGTCTGCCTCCGGAGGACTATCTGCAGACTGACTGGTACCTGTTGATTAAAAACCCGACCGTAGAAGCCATCTATTCCGATTACCTTGATGCATCCAGCCTGCCTGATAAAACTGACGAAACCTATGGCAACTGGCCGAACTGCGAAAACCAGGGCGAACCGGTTAACCCCATCACCGGCAACTATTTTTCCGAAAAAACCGACCTGGCTATCAACGGCCGCGGGCTGCCCCTGGAATTTACGAGGACATACAATAACAAACGCGAATACAAAGGCCCCCTGGGATGGGGCTGGGATTTCACATACAACCAGAAGCTGGACTTCTTTAAAGACGGCCAGATCGGCCACCACCGCGGGGATGGCGGGGTGAATTACTTCGCCCCTGATGGGCAGGGTGGATATATACCCCCGGTGGGTAATTACGATACCCTGGTGAAGAATCCCGACCGTTCATTTACCCTAACCAAAAGAGACAAGACCACCTATCATTTTGACCTTTCCGGCAGGCTGCGCACCATCTCTGACCGCAATGGCAACCAGATAAAATTGAATTACGATGAGCATGACCTGATAGTTTCCGCTCAGGAATCCGGAGGGTACAGGATTACCTTTACATATGATACCAAGCGCCGGGTCAAAAAGGTGTCTGACCAGCTGGGCCGGGAAGTGATTTACGAGTATAACCAGGCCGGTGACCTTACCAGTGTCAAAGATGTCAGAGGCGGAATAACAAAGTACGAATATAACGACAAGCACTGGCTGATGAAATCCTTTGACCCCAAAGATTACCTGATCATAGAAAACACCTATGATGACCAAGGCCGGGTAATCAACCAAAAAGATGCCGGAGATAACATCTTTTATTTCGACTATGACCCAGCCAACAAACGGACTACCTGTACCAACAACCGGGGTATTGAAACTGTATTTGAATATGACGAACACTACCGCCAGACCAGGAAGGTAACAAGCGCCCAGACCAGGCTGATTACCGTTTATGACACGCAGGGCAATTTAAAGGAAGTGCTGGATCCCAAAGGGAACGGCTCCCTGTTTGAATATGATGACCGCGGGAACCTTATATCCGCAGCTGACAAAGCCGGGAAATGGACCATATTCAAATACGATGACAATGACAACCTGCTGGAAATAACCGACCCCATGCAGAACAAAACTGTGTTTGAGTATGACCCCAAAGGCAACATCACCAAAATCATCGATGCCGCCGGAAAAGAAACCGCATTTACCTATAACACTCACGGCCAGCCGGAGACGATCACCGACCCGCGCGGGTATACCAGCAGACTGGAATACAACGGCGCCGGCAATCTAACGAAGGCCACTAACGGCAGGGAATACAGCTATTCTTACGGGTATGATGCCGTTGGCCGGAGGATATCGGTAACCGACCCGAAGGATAAAACTACCCAAATCAAGTATGACGCGTATGGACAGGTAACCAAACTGACCTCCCCGCTTAATCAGGAAATCAAATACGAATATGACTTAAACGGCAACCTAACTGTTTTCACTGACGCCAAAGAGACCAAGACATATTACGAGTATGATAAAAGGGACAACCTGGTTAAGGTAACCGACGCTGTCGGCAATACCACCCGGATGGAATATGACCCGAACAGCAACCTGACCAAAGTTGTAAACGCCCGGGAGAAAGCAACTCAATATAAATATGATGAGTTTGACCGCCTGACAGAGGTTACCGATACCCTGGGCTCCACCAGGAAAATGTCTTATGATGAGAATAACAACATTACTTTGGTCACTGATGCCAGGGGCAACATGACCGGGTATGCCTATGACAAGCTAAGCAGGCTGATATCTGTAACCAACGCTTTAAACCAGAGTACCGGTTTTGAATATGATGACATCAGTAACCTCCTGAAGATAACTGACCCGGCAGGGGCGGTCACGAGATATGAGTATGACAAATTATCAAGGGTCACCAAAATAATTGATGCCCTGGGGCAGGAGACAGTTATTACTTACGATGCGAACGGCAACAGGACAATGGCGCTTGACCCCAAAAAGAGGGCTTATTACTACGGGTATGACCAAGCTAATAACCTGACCGAGACTACAGACCCGACCCAGGCTAAGACCATATTCGAATATGATGAAAACAACAACCTGACAAGTGTTACTGATGCATTGAACAAAATAACCAGGCTCCACTATGATGCCGTCAACCAGCCTGTAGAGGTCATCAACCCTCTTGGCAGTGTGACCAAAGTTGAGTATGACAAAAACGGCAACCGCATAAAGGTAACAGATGCCGAAGATCATACCACCCAATACAGGTATGACCCCTTAAACCGGCTGAGTAAGGTAATCGATGCCCTTAATAACACAACCGAGTACAAGTATGACGAACTGGGCAACCTGCGGCAGGTATCTGATGCCAACCGGAACAGCACCGTATATGAGTATACATACAGGAGCCAGCTGGCTGGCGTCCTTGACGCCATCGGTAATGAAAAGGCGTTCTGTTATGACGGGAACGGCAACCTGACGGAAAAAATGGACGGCAATGGCGACCCTATCAGCTATGTCTATGATAAGCTGAACAGGCTCATCAGCGTCCAATATCCTGACTTAAACTCAGTTAATTACCAGTACGACCGGCAGGGCAACCGCAGTTCAATGGAAGACCCCAATGGGACAACCTCATACGAATATGACTTATTAGGTCAACTGCTGGCTGTAACCACACCGGACAGCAAACGGTTGGAATACGCTTATGACAGTACCGGACGGCGGACCCAGTTAAAATACCCGGACGGCAGGGAAGTCAAGTACCAGTATGACCAGATGGACAGGTTAACCGAAGTCACCGACTGGTCCAACGGCAGCACGAAATATACCTATGACGCCATTGGTCGGCGGACCGGGACCGTCCTCCCCAACGGAGTCACGACTAATTACCAGTATGATGAGGCGAATCGGCTGCTGTCCCTGGCCAATGTCAACGGGGCAGGGAAGCTGCTGTCCAAATTCGAGTACGCCTATGACAAAACAGGCAGCCGGACCGGCTTGACGGAAACCACGGGAGATGAAACAAGGACAACACAGTACCAGTATGACCCACTGTATCAATTGAACAAAGTCCTGCGTTCTGACGGCACAGAGACCGGCTACACCTACGACCCGGCGGGCAACCGGCTGGAGAAGGTGGACAAAGCAGGAGAAACTACAGCCAGGACGAAATATTCCTATAACCAGGCCAATGAAATGCTCAGCCTGACTAAAGACGGGGACGAAGGACCGACTACGTTCGATTATGACGCCAACGGCAGCCTGCTCATGGAAACAAGGCCGGAAAGCCGCACTACCAGCTATTCCTACGATTTTGCCAACAGGCTGGTGCGGGTTGACCTGCCCCAGGATAAGTTTGTGGAATACGGTTATGACGGTGACGACAACCGCATAGTTAAAATGGCCGCTAAAAGCCCGTCTGCAGCCAAGCCTGATAAAGGGAAAGGACCAGACGATAAAGTAAACCACGGCAACGGCCCTGAAAACAAGCAGGCCAGGAAACAAAACACCTCCGGCCAAGCCACCATTATGGCCAAAGGCGGCGGGGGTAAAGGTGGAGGCAACGGTGGAGGTAATGGAGGCGGCGGTGGTGGCAACGGTGGCAGTGGCGGTAGTGGCAACGGCAATAATAACAACGGCGGCGGTAATGGTTCAGAGAAGGACAACAACGGTAAAGGTTCTGGTGTTGAAAACGATAATAAAGAAAAATGGGCAGAAAAAGAAAAAAGCCTTAACGGCAAAGGCTATAAAGGAAAAGGCAAGTACGAGAATAAAGGCAAACACTTAGGCTGGTACAAGAACGGCAAATATGGTGAGATGCCGGAAAATCCTGAGCTTATTGAAACTACATATTATTTAAATGATATAGCCGACCCATTAACTCAGGTACTGATGACCTACGATGAAAAGGACAATTACAAAGCTGCATACGCTTACGGATTGGAGCGCTTTGAAGTTCAGGCGCTGGATAGCACCAGGCCTGAATCTCAAGACCCCTTATATTACCTATACGACGGACTTGGCAGTGTTACCCAGCTTACCCGGCCTAACGGAGAGGTGAGGGACCACTACGGCTATGATGAGTATGGTGTGCCTGCGCCTGGAGCGAAGTTGTCTGAGGATGGTAGGAACGTCAACCACAATGCTTTTGGGTATACCGGGGAGTTGTGGGATGAGGAAGATGAATTATTATATTTAAGGAGTAGGTTTTATCTACCTGAAATAGGAAGATTTTTAGGGAGCGATATTTACCCCGGATTAAAAAATAATCCGCTAAGTTTGAATAAATATGCTTATGTTGAAAATAACCCCATTAATTTTATTGACCCTCTTGGATTCAGCAAGAAAGATAATAATATTTTTTCTTCCGAAATGAATTCAGGTATAATTAGAACAGCTTCTAATTCAGGTATAGTCACAACAGCTTCTCTAGGAAAGCTTAATAGGGGAAATGATTCTTCAATTAGTCAGGAAGACATTAAGTGGCTGCTAAAGAACTTTGATTCTGAATGGCTGGAATATGATTGGGCAGGAGCTACTATATTATGGTGGTATCTTTTTGGAGAAGGAAAGGAAAGGAATATCCAAGATAACTCGTTGTGGACATATTATATGAAGTCAAATAAAACGCTGAAATCTAATGTTAAAAATTTACTTATGAATCAAGTAACTGGAATGAAAAAGAATTCAACTATAGGCATTGATATTGAGACGAGTATGGAAATAGAAAATGGAGAGTCAATTATTGGCTATCAATATCTCCATGGAACAAACGCCGATGTAGGGGGTTTCCAAATAAGTGGAACTGCTAAAAAAGATGAAAAAGATAATATAACATTTGATATACATATACAGTGGAATGATATTATAGATCCAAACTTTCAATATTCAACAGATCAACGTAAGGCCAGACTAGCACAAGAAATTAGTGGCGGAAAAGCAGCGCCATATACAATTCGGATTGGTTGGGATATAGAATCAGTCTATGTTGCTGAAAAAAAATCCTGGTGGGAGGTATGGAAACCAAGTCCTACGTGGCCATTTAATTAAAACTTGGAAAAGGAGTTGTTTAATTAATGAAAATAATTATAAGGTTTATTTTAATGTTGGTATTGATTATGGCAAATACAGGTTGTTCTATAATGGGTAATAATAGTAAAAGCTCGATAGATAAATTAGGCGCAAATTATAAAAAAGAATTAACAAGTGAATACCTAGCTACAATAAAAAATCCTGTAAAGTCACCGTCTGGGAAATATTTATTAATAATAATAGAAGGGAACGATGGCATTGTTAACTACAACCAATTTCAAATAGCCAAAATCAATAATGAAGAGATGAAATCGGAAGTTATTTTTAACTCGTTAGATAAGTTTAGAACCCGAGATACTGTTTACTTCTTGTGGGATAATGAAGATAGAGTATGGGTTTATAGTGGTGATATTGGTACATTTTATTGGATAAGAAAAAATGATAATGTATGGGAAAAACAACGTTATGTAGATCATAAAGATACGCCAGTTCCAGAGATTTTAAAAAAATTAAGACCAAATGTTTTTAAATGACGATTCTCTGTTTGATGGAAACACAGTATGGCTTATATAATAAAACACGTAGATACGCTATACGGGTTTGTCTATTAAATTACTGTTAGCTTTGTGCACACTATGTATTGCTGCCGTGTTGTCATTTGAACCAATTGAAAAGCATTTTATGTTTGAAGTGTTTACTGGAAATATAGTTGTATGGTTTCTTTGTGGTATGGTTTGGATTGATAAAGGAGGCATCAAGCATGCCTCCTTTATTTGAGGAAAACTGCAATGACAGACCTAATCACACAGGTGCTGATGACTACCTATTCCTACGATTTTGCCAACAGGCTGGTGCGTGTTGACCTGCCCCAGGATAAGTTTGTGGAATACGGTTATGACGGTGACGGCAACCGCATCGTTAAAATGGCCGCCAAAAGCCCGTCTGTGGCCAAGCCTGATCAAAGCAAGGACAATAACAAAGGCAAAAACAACCCCGATTTCGTCCCACCAGGCCAGAACAAGGCTAAAAAGCAGCAGGCCGATTCAATCTACATGCTGCTCAAAAAAGGCGGTGGAGGAAATGGCGGCGGTAACGGTGGCGGTAATGGCGGTGGTAACGGTGGCGGCAACGGAGGAGGAAATGGTGGCGGCAATAGCGGCGGCGGCAACGGTTCAGATAAGGACAACAACGGTAAAGGGTCTGGAGTTGAGAACGATAATAAAGAAAAATTGGTAGAAAAAGAAAAAAGCCTCAACGGCAAAGGCTATAAAGGCAAAGGCAAGTATGAGAATAAAGGTAAACACCTGGGCTGGTACAAGAACGGCAAACTCGGCGAAATGCCGGAAAATCCTGAGCTTATAGAGACTACATATTACCTCAACGATGTAGCTGACCCCTTAACTCAGGTACTGATGACATATGATGAAAAGGACAATTACAAAGCCGCTTACGCATACGGATTAGAGCGCTTTGAAGTCCAGGCTCTGGATAACACCAGGCCTGAATCTCAAGACCCCTTGTATTACCTATTCGACGGACTCGGCAGTGTGGCCCAGCTTACTCGGCCAAATGGCGAGGTAAGGGACCATTACCGTTATGATTTGGGTATACGGGGGAGTTGTGGGATGAAGAAGACGATTTGCTTTATCTGCGGAGCAGGTATTATCAGCCTGAGGTAGGAAGGTTTGCTACTAGGGATGCATTCCCCGGATTTGCGTCGAATCCTCTGAGTATGCATAAGTATGCTTATGTGGAGAATGATCCGGTTAATTATGTGGACCCGTTTGGATTTAATAAAAAAGATGACGGTAAAAAAGCTGTTACTGGGCTACCAAGTCTACAGGCTGTTTCTATTGGGGATTCGTATGGGGTTGACCCGGGGGCAACTTGGAAAGAGCAAGTATATGCATTCAGAAACAATAAGCCTATAAGGGATATTGAACTTACAGGCTATTGGCCCATAGATTTAAATCCGGAAGAGGAAAAAATTTATGATAGTGATCCATGGAAAGGAATACAAACTCTATTACTTGGCCAATGTGCCTTGGATGAAGCGAACAGAAGATATTCAAGTGATCAGTTGTATAATGGTAATGGCGATGCATTTAGACATGCGTTGTGGAGTGGGCTGATGACTAGAGACTGCGGAGTAAACTGGGCGAAAAAAGTTGGAGATGCCCATGAAAATGGAGCCAAAAACAACCCTGAATTAGAAAAAAAGATGGATTTGCACAATAATGAAGTTGGAAGAAAAATAGCAATTGATAATCGTAATTCACCATTCGATGAACTTGCTAATTTAGTTCAGCAATCAGTAGAAGGGGGCAAAATGTGGAGGATTGTTGGTGACCAAATTGTTAAAACAAATTCCGAAGGGGTAATTAACGGTTATTAAAGTAACAGTAGTCCAAATAATAACTATAGTTTAGCAGGAACAAGAGGCAGTAATAAAAAGAGTTCTAATAATAATTCGAATATAAATAAATTAAAGGGGAGATTATTATATGAATAGAGTGATAAAATTAAACCTTTTAATGTATCTCGTTCTAGCAGTAGTAAACTTAGTGTTTTTCTTAAAGTTAAAAATTACATTGCAGTTAATAACTCAAAGCGAAACGTTAAGAACGGTCAAATTTCAAATCTTTTCGATTTTATTGGAAGGATATAATAACTACAGGTTAATTAATTTAATACCTTTAGTTATAGTTATCGGGATTTTAATGAATATCTATTTTTTAATTAAAACAAAATCAACGGAATAGATATTGAAGTGAATCTTATTTGACGGACAATGAATCATGAGTCCTAATGTGGGTCTGTAAATAGTTTTGTGCTTTTACCTTCCCGGAAATCATGACAAGGATGATTTGACCTTATCAGGGAAGAAGACCGACAACTGAAGGAGTATCT
>PGZN01000039.1 GCA_002840165.1 Firmicutes bacterium HGW-Firmicutes-8 | reverse complement strand
TGCTATTAAATTACGTTTTTTTGAGCGATTTTTGATAGAATAGATATTTTTGTGCTTTTTTAAGAAAAGCTATTGACCATAGTACGCTCTGTGGTTTCTGTTAAGAAAGAATCAATGATACTGCTTAATAAAGTTATGAGGTGGAGAAATGAAGATAAGAGAATTAGTGAGGGAAGATATCAGGGATTTAGTGCCTTATGAGCCGCACCTGTTTTCCAATGTTGTTAAGCTTGATGCCAATGAAAACCCATACCCTTTTCCAAAGGCGGTTATCGAAGGCATTTGGGCCAGGTTAAACGGGGATGTCTTCACCAGGTATCCCGACCCGGCCGGTATGGAATTAAAGGCCAAAATAGCTGAAGTGAACGGTGTCAGCCCTCAAAACATTGTTCTCGGTAATGGCTCTGATGAACTCATCCAACTTATTCTACAGACCTTCGGGGGTCCGGGAAAGCGGGTGATAATTCCCGTGCCGACCTTTTCGATGTACAGTATTCACGGCCAGATTACCGGTACTGTGCCGGTGGAGGTCCCCAGGGATGAAAATTTCGGTCTGAAATTAGATGAACTGCTTACCGAGATGAGGCGCCCGGATACCAGGATTACGTACATAGCGACACCCAACAACCCCAGCGGGAACTGCGTACCGGCAGACGAAATCCGGAAGCTTCTCACAGAGGTGGAATCCCTCGTCGTGGCCGATGAGGCCTATATAGATTTTGGCGGAGAAACCTGCCTGCCTCTTCTTGAGAAGTATCCAAACCTGATTGTTCTCAGGTCTTTTTCCAAGGTAGCGATAGCCGGTCTGCGCGTCGGATACTCAATTGCCCGCCCCGAGGTGACGAGGGAACTGCTTAAGGTGAAACAGCCTTATAATGTTAACACCTTTTCCCAAATGACAGCCCTGGCTGTTTTGAACAACTGGCCTGTTTTCCGGGAGCAGATTGAAAAAATTGTTTCAGAACGGGAGAGACTAAAGGTGGAATTGGGCAGTATCCCGGGTATTAGGGTATATCCGTCCCAAGCCAACTTCATCTTATTTAAGGTCCCTGTACCCGCCGGTGAGCTGCACCGGCAGCTGGTGGAAGAGGGGGTTCTCGTCAGGTGGGGCCTGGGCCGGACCCACGGCCTGCCCGAATGCCTGCGGGTAACTGTGGGGACAAGGCAGGAAAATGACCTCTGCTTGGAGAAAATCAGAAAAATATTAATCCCATGATTGGAATTTATCAAATGAAATGGAGTGATTCAGATGGCTAAGGCCAGAAAAAGCAAGACTTCCAGGACGACCACAGAGACCGATATAAATGTAAAAATCAACCTGGATGGTAAGGGAAGTTATATTTTGGAGACAGAAGTCCCGTTTCTCGATCATATGTTAGCCTTATGGGCCAGACACGGGATGTTTGACCTTGATGTTGCAGCCCAGGGCGACACTGGAATTGATGACCACCACACAGTGGAGGACATCGGTATCTGCCTGGGAGAGGCCATATCTCAGGCCTTGGGGGACAAATCAGGAATCAAGCGTTACGGGACAGCTTTTGCCCCGATGGATGAGGCTTTGGCGATGGTTGTCGTCGATATCAGCGGCAGGGCGTTCCTGGCTTTTGATGTGCCTATGCCCGCAGCTAAGGTGGGGGATTTTGACACCGAACTGGTGGAAGAGTTTTTAAGGGCCCTGGCTAACCATGCCGATATTACCCTCCATGTCCGGCTTCTGCAGGGTAAAAACACGCACCACGTTATTGAAGCAGTGTTCAAGGGCCTCGGCCGGGCGATGAAGGAAGCTGTTACGATTGATGACCGTATCGAGGGCATACTTTCAACTAAGGGCCAATTATAAACAGTGGGAAGTGGAGAGTGGAGAGTGGAGAGTGGAGAGTGGAGAGTGGAGAGTGAAATCGAAGACATAGAGAACTACTCACTCACCACTCACCACTACTCACTCCCCACTATCTAATAGGGAATGCGGGGGAGTATTATGATTGCTGTCATAGACTACGGGATGGGGAATCTGCGCAGTGTCCAGAAGGGTTTTGAGAAGGTTGGCTTTGCCGCTGAGATAACGGCAGACCCCAATACCGTGAGAAAAGCTGACAAGGTTGTTCTACCGGGAGTTGGCGCTTTCGGTGATGCCATGACAAACCTGCGTGATGCCGGGATGATTGAGGTTATCAGGGAGACGGTCAAGGCCGGGAAACCCTTTCTGGGGATATGTCTGGGTCTTCAGCTGATGTTTGATACCAGCGAGGAAGGTGGTTTCCATCAGGGCCTGGGCATATTTCCCGGGCGGGTCAGGCTGCTGCCGCCAGGACTTAAGGTACCCCACATGGGTTGGAATCAGATTGAGATTCAAAAAGCGGACCCTATCCTTAAGGGTATTCCGGAAGGTTCCGCTTTCTATTTTGTCCATTCATACTATGCTGACCCGGCTGACCCCAAAGTAACCACCACCCTTACTGAATATGGGATCAGGTTTACTTCCATAGCCAGTTCGGAAAACGTCTTTGGGATCCAGTTCCACCCTGAAAAGAGCAGCTCTTTGGGCTTACATATACTAAAGAATTTTGGGGAGTTGAAATAATGCTCGTCATACCTGCTATCGATTTACGCAACGGAAAATGTGTCAGGCTTGTGGAAGGTAAACTTGAACATGAAACTATTTACTCCGACGACCCTGCCGAAATGGCCAGGAAGTGGGAGGGGCTGGGGGCCCGGTTCTTACACCTGGTTGACCTCGACGGGGCTTTTGCGGGCAAGCCGCAGAATGCTAAGGCTGTTGCCGGTATCGTAAAATCGGTTTCTATCCCGACCGAGCTCGGCGGCGGGATTAGGGATATGGAGACTATTACTGCCTATCTCGACATGGGGGTCAACAGGGTTATCCTGGGCACGGTCGCGATATCGAATCCCGGACTCATTGAAGAGGCCTGCCGGAAATTTGGCGGGGAGAGGATAGTGCTTGGTGTTGACGCCAAGGACGGCATGGCCGCCATCCACGGGTGGGATTCCACCGTTATGAAAACCGCAGTTGCTTTGGCCAATGAGATGAAGGAACTGGGGATTGAAAGAATCATATACACTGACATTAGGAGAGACGGTACCTTAAAGGGGCCTAACCTTGAAAGCACGAAGGAAATCGCGGAGCAAACAGGGCTTAAGGTGATTGCTTCCGGAGGCATTTCCAACCTTGACGATATAAAGGCAGTCAAAGAGCTCGAGCCTTTCGGGGTAGATTCCGTAATTACCGGGAAGGCCCTCTATGACGGGCGCCTGAATTTGGCGGAGGCCCTTAGGATTTGTACGGAACAGGAGAGATAAACATGCTGGCTAAACGTATTATCCCCTGCCTGGACGTAACCGGAGGCAGGGTAGTAAAAGGGACGAATTTTATAAATCTGCGGGATGCCGGCGACCCGGTTGAACTGGCAGCTTTTTATGACCGGGAAGGGGCCGATGAACTGGTATTTTTGGATATTACGGCTTCCTCTGACGGGAGGGCTACTATGCTCGATGTTGTCAGCCGGACAGCTGAGGAGGTTTTCATCCCTTTTACCGTCGGCGGAGGGATTAGGACAATCGAGGACATTAGAGTAATGCTGGCCGCCGGATCTGATAAGGTTTCCGTAAACACGGCGGCTGTACAAAATCCTGAGCTTATCTCTGATGGCGCCTCGAAGTTTGGGACCCAGTGCATTGTCCTGGCTGTTGATGCTAAAAGGACAGCCCGTCCGGGCGAATGGGAGGTTTATATTCACGGGGGCAGAACCCCGACCGGGATTGACGCCTTGGAGTGGATTAAACGGGGGGAACAGCTCGGCGCCGGGGAAATTCTTCTCACAAGTATGGACCGGGATGGGACGAAAGACGGTTTTGATATTGACCTTACGAGAACCGTAGCCGAACTGGTCAACATTCCCGTTATCGCTTCAGGTGGGGTAGGGAATCTGGAGCATATCAGGGAAGGTCTGGTAGAAGGCAAAGCTAACGCCGCCCTGGCTGCTTCGATATATCATTTTGGGGAATACTCTATCCGGGAAACGAAACAGTACCTTAAAGAAAAAGGGGTGGTGGTTCGATAATGATATTAGATGTAAACAAACTCAGGTTTGATGCTGATGGTTTAATTCCGGCCATAATTCAGGATGTGGAATCCAATGAGGTCCTGATGATGGCTTATATGAACGAGGAAGCCCTGCAGAAGACCCTGGCCACCGGGCAGACCTGGTTTTGGAGCAGGAGCAGACAGGAGCTGTGGCATAAGGGCGCCACTTCCGGGCACTACCAGGATTTTGTTGAGATCAGCTATGACTGTGATGCTGACTGCCTGCTCGTAAAGGCGGCGCAAACCGGAGCGGCATGCCACACCGGGGAAAGGTCGTGTTTTCATAATCTGGTTTATACAGGGAATTGCCAATCGGCGGTTTCGGCCAAAATCATTGACGATATATATGAAGTGGTGTTGAACCGTAAAAAGGAAATGCCGGAGGGGTCATATACGACATATCTGTTTTCAAAGGGACTCGATAAAATCCTGAAAAAAGTTGGGGAAGAGACTGCCGAAGTCATTATCGGCGCCAAAAACGGAAACAGAGAAGAAGTGGTTTACGAGGTGGGGGATCTGATGTATCACCTGCTGGTTTTACTTGGTGAACAGGGTATCAAACCCGGGGAGGTATATGGGGAGCTTGCCAAACGTAGAAAATAGGGGGGATAATCGATGAAACCGTCTATGACAGGTTACAGTCCCGAACAGGTTGCTACAGGCAGTTTGGAGGATGGGAAAGAAGTTGTAATCTTGTATGTCAAGGAATTTTATGACCAATTGAATCACGTCAGAAACAGCGGGCAGGTCGGTTACTTTTATTCCTGGTCCCACCTGGAAGACAGCAATACATTTGTGCTTTTCATTTACTGGGAGAACAAAGAAGAAGTTGCCATCGTATTTCCGCCAAACCAGCACTCTATCGTTGAGGGCATGAAAATGCCAAAGGAATTGATTATCACAAGCACCCCGATAAATATGCTTGTTGAGGACGCCAGGCTGACTGGCCGGGACTTTTTTGACTTGAGCGGCCCTGTTGTTCACCTGCGAGATGTCGTCTACCACGAACCAACCCTGACTAACTGATAACAAACCAACAGAATTATAAACGGGTCAAATGTTTTCCTAAGTGAGGAAGCATTTGACCCGTTTTGTCGTTAAATCCCGTAATTAGAGGAATTTAGGTTAATTTGTTGAAATATAGCAATTAAGGTAACATGGGGAGTGAGAGACAGTGTTTAAACACAATCTTTTAAATTTGGATGCCCTGAAGGAGTTTGTCTGCTTTCTTCACGGCAGTTGGGATAAGGAAGTTGTCATGATTGAGCTCCTGCGGATATTGAAGGATATTCTTGGCTGTTCAAGAGCCAGCGCATATCTTTTAGATGACGGAGAATTCAAATTAAAAGCCAAAATCGGCGGACCTGATTTGTTGAATTCACCCCAAGCTATTAGGCAGTGCCAAGCCCTGGCTGCTAACTTTAACCTCGATGATGATATTGGTGTCCCGGTTTTATTAAACGGTGATTTATACATAATACCTCTCAAGAGCCCGGGTGAGTTATATGGGGTTGTTCTTTACGAGGTGCCAAAGCCTTCCCAGGCTTTGAATGATATGGTTTCCATCATTGCCACGCAAGCTTCGGCAGCTCTGAAAAATAACTGGTTGGCTGATGAAAAAAAGATGATTAATGAAATAATTTCAACATTTAATTCCGGACCGGATTTGCAGGTTTATTACCCCCGGTTTGCGCAGAAATTAAAACAAATTGCCCCCTTTGACAGACTGACTATAACTATTCCCGAGCCATTCTATGCTGATAGTCTGATTGTTTATGCTGAGGACAGCAAAAATCCTTTTTCGGTAACCCGGGCGCCCTACGAGAACAGTGCCCCCTCCTGGGTAATAAGCACCTGCCAACCGATTGTGGAGAACGATTTATCTGAAAACCGTAATTTTTTGGAAGACGAACTTTTACTGAATTCCGGTATCCGGTGTGCCCTGCGGGTCCCGTTGATGAGCAGGGGACAGGTAATAGGTTCATTGAATATTGGTAGTGAGACCCCAAATGCGTATTCGCAAAGGGAGATCACCTTATTTATTGAAGTTGCTGACAGGATTGGGCCGGCTGTAGAGAATGCCCTAGTCTATGAAGCCATTAATGAAAAACTGGGTCGGGCTTTGGGCCAGTTGGATGAAACCTTTTCTGCGGTATTGAATGCTTTGACGGTACTTTTGGATAAACGGGATACCGGGACTAAAGGCCACAGCCTGCGGGTTGTCAGGTATGCTGTGGCCATAGCGGAAAACCTCGGAGTGGAGGGCAGAGAACTGGATGATATCCGTCTAGGGTCTCTACTCCATGACATAGGTAAAATAGGAATCCCTGATTCGATTTTGTTTAAACCCGATAAACTTACCGATGAGGAATGGGTGATTATGAAGACTCATCCCAAGCTCGGCGCCGATATTATATCCAAGTTGGGTATTCTTTCTCCGGCGTTACCTATCGTTCTTCATCATCATGAATGGTTTGACGGTTACGGTTATCCTGACGGGTTGGCTGGCGGCGAAATTCCTCTTGGGGCCAGGGTATTTACGATTGCCGATGCTTTTGATGCCATGACGAGCAACCGCCCTTACAGAAAAGCCAAATCTATTGACGAGGCTGTCACCGAACTGGTAAGAGGGAGGGGAAGCCAGTTTTGCCCTGTGTGTATCGACGCCTTTATGAGGATTTCACTTAAAGAACTGACCAGCATTTACGAAGAATGCCAATTTGAAGTTGGTTTTAAAAGTTCCTGTGGAATAGAATAAAACTACCTGAGATACCCGGTATAAATACCGGGCTTTTTTGGTTGTCCGGCCTATTACCGGATATGCTATAATGAGTAAAAGAACTGCGAAGGGGAATCGGTGTGGTTATCTTTTTATTGTTCATGACAGGCTTGTTGGCCGGAAGTTATGGGGCCCTATTGGGTTTGGGTGGTGGAGTCATTGTTATCCCGATCCTGACCATGTTTTTTCACATGCCTATTCAAACAGCTGTGGGTATCAGCCTGGTTGGGGTTATCGCCACTTCTACCGGCGCGGCAATCGTCTATGTAAGTGAAGTGAAGGCTGATCTCAGGCTGGGGATGATTCTGGAGCTGGGGACTACAATCGGGGCGATACTCGGAGCTGTCACCGCCGGGTATGTAAGCGCCAGGGCCCTGTATCTCCTATATGCCGTAGTGGTCCTCTATAATGCCTATTCCATGTACCGCAGTAAAGAAGCGGCCAGCGGCCAGCGGCCAGCGGCCAGTGACCAATCAGCGGCCAGCGGCCAGCGGCCAGCGGCCAGTGACCAATCAGCGGCCAGCGGCCAGCGGCCAGCGGCCAGTGACCAATCAGTGGCCAGTGGCCAGTGGCCAGTGGCCAGTGAAGAAACCGGGGTTAAAAATATTCCGTCGGGACTTGCTTTGTCTTCCCTGGCTGGCGTGATGTCCGGCCTGCTTGGAGTCGGAGGGGGCCTGATCAAAATTCCCGTAATGTACCTCCTGATGGGAATCCCGCTAAAAACAGCAGTTGCCACGAGTAATTTTATGATTGGGGTTACGGCTACAGCCGGCGCATTTATCTATTACTTAAACGGCCGGATTAATGCCGCGGTTGCTGTACCGGTGGCCCTGGGTGTATTCGCCGGGGCTCTGTTCGGAAAGTGGGCAGGTACAAAGGTATCAACCACGGTGTTACGAAAGGTTTTTATATTTGTCTTCCTTTATGTGGCCATCCAGATGGGCCTCAAGGGGCTGGGACAGTAAAATAGTGGAGAGTGGAGAGTGGAGAGTGGAGAGTGGAGAGTGGAGAGTGATTCACTCACCACTCACCACTAAGTAGATGGAGGATTAGTATGAATCATAATATTACCGGCACCAATAAGACTACAGTGGCCGTACTGCGCATTGTTTCGGTGATAAGTATAGGATTGATGGGAGCTGGTTTGGGGCTGTTTTTGGCTGGTGGACAAACTATCACCGGGGTTCATTTTATGGGTTTCCGCCAGGCCTTTAGCGGGGCACTCTTCCTTCAGCCTGTGGCCTTAATGACCATGGGGATGATCATCCTGCTGATCACACCGTCTATCCGCGTTATCGGCGCTTTATTTTCTTTTTTATTCGTGGAGAAGGATGTCCCCTATGCCCTGATTTCCTTGGGTGTCCTGCTTATCCTGGCAGCCAGCCTGTTCGTTCCTGGGGTCAAGTAGCATTTGGGTTTGCCTATTTAAATATATGTTTTGCCTGTCCACAAGGAACTTGAAATGGAGTGGCGAATTATAGGGAGAGATAAGGGAGGACTATTCATGCACCTGACAGAAAAACTAAATTCGCCTCAGGCTGAAGCTGTACAGTATTATTCAGGACCCCTGTTAATTCTGGCCGGGGCCGGCAGTGGGAAAACCAGGGTTCTGACTCACCGGATAGGTTACCTGATTGGGGAGGTAGGGGTATCCCCTTACAATATCCTGGCTATTACTTTTACAAACAAAGCTGCCAATGAGATGAAGGACCGCGTCGATTCCCTGATCGGGCGGAGGGCTGAAAACATGTGGATATGCACCTTCCACTCGGCCTGTGTGCGCATCCTCAGAAAGGAAATTGGCGCACTTGGGTATAATCCCAATTTTGTAATTTATGACAGTGCTGATCAGGTTACGTTAATTAAGGAATGCCTGAAGGAACTTAACATTGATGATAAGCGCTACGCACCGAGAGCTGTGGCGGTCGGTATCAGCCATGCTAAAAACAAGCTGTGGGGTCCGCAGGCTTATGATAATCAGGCCAATGATCATTACCAGCAGACGGTGTCCAGGGTCTACCAGCTGTATCAGGTTAAGCTTAAAAACAACAATGCCCTGGATTTTGATGACCTGATTATGGAGACCGTTAAACTTTTTGAGCAGTATCCTGATATCCTGGAGCGGTATCAGGAACGGTTTAAATACATTCTCATCGACGAGTACCAGGATACGAACCACGCCCAGTACCGTCTGATCAAACTCCTGGCTGCTAAAAACCGGAATATCTGTGTAGTTGGGGATGATGACCAGTCGGTTTACCGTTTCCGGGGAGCGGATATTCAAAACATCTTCGATTTTGAGGAGGACTACCCCGAAACCAGGATTGTAAGGCTTGAGCAGAACTACCGGTCGACTAAGACAATCCTGGAAGCCGCCAATGAGGTTATCCGGAACAATTGCGGCCGCAAAGAGAAACGGCTGTGGACAGAAAATCCGGACGGTTCTTTAATTTCCCTGTTTGCCGCCCAGGACGAACATCAGGAAGCCTATTATGTGGCCAGAAAAATAATTGAGGCTTACAGTTCACAGCAGAGGTCCTACCGCGATTTCGCGGTTCTTTACCGGACGAACGCCCAGTCCAGGGTAATAGAAGAAATCCTGATGAGGAATAATATCCCTTATAAGATAGTAGGGGGCCTGAAGTTTTACGAGCGTAAGGAAATAAAGGATATCCTGGCCTATTTGAGGATAATATTTAACCCGGCCGATGCCCTGGGGCTGCTGCGGGTTGTCAATATACCCCGCAGGGGTATCGGGGATGCCACTTTGGCTAAGGTTTCCGGCTTTGCGGCGGAAAATGGCCTCAGCATGTTTGCAGCTATGGGCCAGGCCCTATCCATTCCCGCATTGCAGCCGCGGGCGGCCAAAACTCTAAGTGAGTTTGCCGGTCTGATTGAGGAACTGCGCTCCCGGACCGGAGAGCTGTCTGTCACGGCTTTAACGAAAGAAGTCCTTGACCGTACCGGATATCTGCGGGAACTGGAAGCCGAAAAGACGATTGAGGCTCAGACGAGGATAGAGAACCTGCATGAATTTATGACTGTTACAGCCGAATTTGACACGACTTCAGACGAAAACACCCTGGAGGAGTTTTTAGCCGGGGTATCACTCGTTGCAGATATAGATACCCTTGATGAACGCTCTGATGCTGTGGTTTTGATGACCCTGCACAGTGCCAAAGGGTTGGAGTTTCCGGTGGTCTTTATGATTGGCATGGAAGAGGGGATTTTCCCACATGCCCGTTCGTTCACTGAAGAGCCGGAACTGGAAGAGGAGCGCCGGCTGTGTTATGTCGGCATAACGAGGGCGCGGGAGGAACTGCACCTGGTTCATGCCTGGCAGAGGATGCTTTACGGCAATTACATGCATAACCCCCCGTCAAGATTCGCGGGCGAAATCCCGCCCGGTCTGCTCGAACGTTCCGGCTATGGAGGGGAAGAGCCGGAGCCGGATATTGAAACTTCTGCCGGCACTGATCTCCGGGGCGTTAAAAACATGAAAGGTCAACATGCCCTGCGCCAAGGCCGAACCGGCCAAGGTGTTTCAGGAAGACAGGGACCTGTCGGAATTTACACCCTTGGTGACAAGGTCGAACATTCGAAATGGGGCCAGGGGGTTGTTGTCAGCGTCAAAGGGGAAAGTGAAGATGCCGAAATCAGTGTGGCCTTTCCCGGGCAGGGCATCAAAACCCTGATTGCGAAATACGCCCCATTGAGAAAAATATAATTCAGGTTATTGTAATATTTTCAGGATTCTTGGGAGGGATGGACCCTTGGACAAGGAGTCAGCGGAAAAGCGGATTAGGGAACTGACTACAGTTATCAGCGCATACGATTACGACTATTATGTTTTGGACAGTCCTCAAATATCTGATGCGGAATATGACAGGCTGATGAGAGAACTGGGCGAATTGGAGGAGGCGTTTCCGGAATTGGTTTCCCCTACTTCTCCGACCCAAAGGGTGGGAGGTTCGCCGGCTGTTGGGTTTAATAGTGTCTCCCATCTTTCACCGATGCTGAGTCTCAGCAATGCTTTTAATGAGCAGGACCTGCGCGATTTTGACCGCCGGGTTAGAGGTGGCCTGCCCGGGCAGGCTGTCAGGTATGTGGTGGAGTTGAAAATTGACGGTTTGGCGGTCTCCCTCCTGTATGAGAAGGGCTTTATGGTCAGAGGCGCCACGAGGGGTGACGGTGAAGTCGGGGAAAATATCTCGCAGAACCTGAAAACCGTCAAGAGTATTCCGTTAAGTCTGCGCCGTCCCCTGCCGCTATTAGAGGTTCGGGGAGAGGCGTTTATGCCTAAAAAGGAGTTTGCCCGCCTTAATGAAGAGCGGGAAGAGGCCGGTGAGCAGACCTTTGCCAACCCCCGCAATGCGGCGGCAGGGTCTTTGCGCCAGCTGGACCCGCGCGTTACGGCCTCCCGGGCACTGGACACCTTTTTGTATGGGGTTGGGCAAATTGGAGGTATTGACATCACCAGCCATATGGAAGGTTTGGCTGTTTTAAAGCAGCTGGGTTTTAAGGTCAACCCGCATATTAAAGCCTTTGATGAGATTGCAGAGACTATCAGGCATTGCCAGGAATGGACTGATAAGAGGCATAACCTTCCATATGAAATTGACGGAATGGTTGTCAAGGTCGATGACTATAGGCAGCAGGCGGCCCTGGGGGCAACCAGCAAGAGTCCCCGGTGGGCTGTAGCGTATAAGTTCCCTGCCGAAGAAGTGGAAACAGTTGTCCGCGATATTTACGTGCGGGTAGGCCGGACAGGTGTGCTGACACCTACGGCTTCCTTAAAACCGGTGAAGGTGGCAGGTTCTATAGTCAGCAGCGCCACCCTTCATAATGAAGACATCATCAGGGATAAAGATATCAGGATAGGTGACCATGTTATTATTCATAAAGCCGGAGATGTAATCCCGGAAGTCGTCCGGGTCATGCCGGAAAAGCGGACCGGGACGGAGAGGGTTTTTGTGATGCCTGAGCGCTGCCCGGTGTGTGCCGCCGGCGCGCAGAGAGCCGAGGGCGAGGCTGCTGTCCGCTGTTTGAATGATAAATGTTCGGGCCGGGCGCGGGAAGGTATTATTCACTTCGTATCCCGGGATGCCATGGATATCGAAGGCCTGGGTCCATCTGTCGTTACTGCCCTGTTGGTTGCCGGGCTTATCAGGGACGCGGCCGACCTGTATTATATAAAGTTTGAAGACCTCGTCCATCTTGAACGGATGGGCCGTAAGTCTTCCGAGAACCTGCTGCAGGCCATTGCCAAAAGCAAATCAAACTCTTTGGCTCAGCTGATTTTTGCCCTTGGTATCCGCCTCGTCGGCGAACGGGCCGGCAAAATCCTGGCCGTCCATTTTAGCACTATGGAGAGGTTAGAACAGGCGGGCGGAGAAGAATTGACAGCGATCCCTGAAATAGGACCCAAAATGGCGGACAGTATCGCAGCCTTCTTTAAAGATCCCTTTAGCCTACAGCTGCTTGACAAACTGAAGTCGGCCGGAGTGAATATGACTCAGGCAACGCCCACGACCGGTGACCGGCCGCTGGAGGGCAAACAGTTTGTCCTAACCGGCGCCCTGAGCGGTTATACGCGGAAGGAAGCCCAGGAATTGATTGAGGGGCTGGGCGGCAGAGTGAGTTCAAGTGTCAGCAAAAAGACTGATTATGTCCTGGCCGGGGAAGACCCGGGCTCTAAGTATGACCAAGCACTGGCGCTGGGAGTTGCGGTAATTTCGGAAGAAGAGTTTGAAAAGATGTTGAGATAAACCACGAGGTACATCTCTAAAGTTCCCGTCTTCGCTTATCAATTCTAAAAAGCCAAGCCTTTGTTACCCGCAGGGTGATAAAGGCTTTTTTGTTTCTCTCCCGGCTGAGGCTCTTCTTTTTACCAGTGGGTTAATAAAAATGCCTTATCAAACCGACAGGGGCTATAAAATAATTGAATGGTTAATAAAAAGGATTTTTATGATAGTTAGATAATAGATTAAAGATGTAAATGGAGGGATATATTTTGTTAACCGCAGGAATTGACGTTGGTTCAACTGCTTCAAAAGCTGTAATTTTTGACGGTACAATCAAAGGTCAGGCTGTAATTCCCACGGGATGGAACCCAAGAGAAGCGGGGTTACGTGTTTATCAGGAAGCATTGCAGGACGCCGGTTTTGCGGAAGAGGATGTCAGTATCATAGTTGGCACAGGCTATGGCCGGATATCACTGCCGTTTGTAGAGAAAAGGGTCACCGAAATAACGTGCCATGCCAAAGGGGCAAAATACCTGTTCCCACTGACCAAAACCGTTATCGACATCGGGGGCCAGGACAGCAAGGTGATTTCAATAAACGAAGACGGTTCGGTGGCCGACTTCGTTATGAATGATAAGTGTGCGGCCGGTACAGGACGATTCCTGCAGGTGATGACAGGGGTTTTGGATATAACCCTGGAAGAATTGGGGCAGATGGGATTAGATGTAGAACCGGCTAGTATTAACAGCATGTGCACCGTTTTCGCGGAGTCGGAGATTATCGGACTGCTGGCCCAGGGGGTGAAAAAAGGGGCTATTGCCTCAGGGATTATTAATGCTATCTCCAGGAAGTTATTGAGCTTGACCGGCAGAGTACCGTGTAACAGTGAAATTACTTTTTCCGGGGGAGTGGCTAACAACCCTGCTATCTGTCAGCTCCTGTCAGTTGCCCTGGGGCTGGACTTTAATGTCCCGGCGGACCCGCAGATTGTAGGCGCCCTTGGCGCCGCGATTATTGGATGCGGTCAATAAATAATATCGGGAGGTAATTAGATGAGACCAAAGTTAATGAAGGAATTTGAGGCTTTACGTGAGAAAAATGTGATGGATATTAAAAAAGCTAAGACGGAAGGTAAACGGGTCGTGGGTATGTATTGCTTATATTCACCGGCTGAAATTGCCGTAGCCGCCGGAGCAATTCCCGTTACGTTATGTGGGACCAGGCAGGACCCTATCCCTGCTGCAGAAAAAGTACTGCCCCGGAATTTATGTCCACTGATTAAGTCAAGCTATGGCTTTGCTGCCACTGACACCTGCCCGTACTTTCATTTTGCAGATTTACTTATTGCTGAAACGACATGTGACGGTAAGAAAAAAATGTATGAGTTATTGGCGGAGTTTAAACCCATGCAAATTCTTCAGCTCCCTCAGAAGCAGGATGGTGTTGAGGCCGCCGATTATTGGTACACTGAGGTAAAGAAATTGAAAAACAGGTTGGAAGCTGAATTCGCAGTGACGATAACTGATCACGATCTCAGAGACGCGATTAGTCTTCTAAATGATGAAAGGCGTTGCCTTAAAGAATTGCAGGATATGTGTCAGTTAAAGCCCTCGCCCATAAGCGGGATGGATTTATTAACAGTGCTTTTCTTAAGGGGTTTTTGTTCAGATAAGAGGGAAGCCATAAGCATGGTAGACAATCTGATATTAGAGTTAAAAGATATGGTTTCCCATGGGCTAAGCCCCTTCACTGCAAAGACTCCCAGGATTTTATTAGCTGGAGTACCTGTAGGGCTGGGGTCCCATAAAGTTGTGCAAATTGTTGAAGACTGCGGGGGCAGTGTTGTTGGTTTTGAAAGCTGTGGAGCGTACAAGGCTGCCTTTGATCAGGTCGATGTAGTAAAGGAACCATTACAGGCTATTGCTGAGAAGTATCTGAGAACTCCATGTTCATGCATGTCCCCCAACCAGGGCAGGTTTGAATTAGTGGTCCGCATGGTCGACGAGTTCAAGATTGACGGAATTATTGACCTAACATGGCAGGCCTGCCATACTTACAATGTGGAATCCTTTAGTTTAAAGAAATACATCCAGGAAAAGAAGCAGACTCCGTTCCTGCAGATTGAGACCGATTATTCGGAATCAGATGTTGAACAGTTGAAGGTAAGAATTGAGGCTTTTTTAGAAATGATAAGGTAGTACACCGGAAAATATGGGTCAGTGAGGTGACAACAGGTTGACTGAATTAAAAGGTAACAGTTCTACTGCCGCCTGTCTAATGACATTAGATAAATACTGTGCGATAACCTTCCCCAACACCCACAGTGCGCTGAAGGCCGAAAAGGTCCTGGAGGGCGCATCTGTACTTCCTTTTGTCATCATGCCTGTGCCGACTATGATCTCTTCCGGATGTGGTCTCGCTATTAAGGTTTTTCCGGAAGGTTCCGAAGAGGCCGTTGATATCCTCGGGAGTGCCGGGGTTACGATCGACGGGGTCTACAGAATTGACAAAACATCAGGGACTGTGAAAAAACTGCATTAAGGGCGAATTTACCGGTAATCCAACGGGCGCTCATATAGAATCATCGGTATTTTCCGGCCTTTGGCCAGGTACACCTGCGCGTAGTACCTGGTTTTTTGTTGGCCGGTTTTCTTGTCTTTCACTATGATTGACTTAATCTCAAACACCATTTTTCACCTCCATACAAATATATTTTCCAATTTTAAGTAAAACTATTTATTAGTTGACAGTTAACAGTTGACAGTTGACAGTTGCAAGGATTCAATTTTCTGGGATAACTTGTAACGAGGGTGGTAATCTGATATAATAAAATACTGTGAAGTCTTGTCCTATCAGGCTTTCTCCTGATTGTCAGGCTCAACCCTGCCCACTGCTGTGCAGAGTTCTGATAACAACTGACAACTGACAACTGTCAACTGTCAACTGACAACTGACAACTGACAACTGTCAACTAATTATAGGAAGGTGATACTATGCTGACGAAAAAACAGGTCGAACATGTAGCTTTATTGGCCAGGCTTGAGTTAAGCGAGTCCGAGAAGGAGAAATACGCGACCCAGCTTAGCGCTATCCTGGAATATGCCGATGCGTTAAATAAACTCGATACAGAGAATGTACCTCCAACCGCCCATGTACTGCCTCTAAAAAACGTATTCAGGGAGGACCGGGTCTGTAATCATATGGCGAATGAAAAGGGCCTCGCCAACGCGCCTGACAGGGAAGGCAGCTGTTTTAGGGTACCTAAGATTCTTTAGGCCGAGCCGTTCATTTTAGGAGGGATTGAGTTGCAACTTAATGGCTTAACTGCACACGAACTGCATGCAAAGCTCGTCAATAAGGAAGTAAGCTCAGTTGAGATAACTGAGGCAGTCTATAAAAGAATAGATGAGGTTGAGGACAGGGTTAAGGCTTTTGTGACCCTGACGAAAGACGGGGCCCTGGCCAAAGCCGGGGAAGTTGACGCCAGGATAGCCCGTGGGGAGGATATCGGGCCCCTGGAAGGAATTCCGGTTGTGATTAAAGACAACATGTGCACCGAAGGCGTCCTGACAACCTGCTCCTCAAAAATGTTACATAATTTCGTGCCCCCATACAATGCCACAGTTGTGGAAAAACTGCACAGCGCCGGGGCGGTGGTAATAGGAAAAGCCAACATGGACGAGTTTGCGATGGGTTCTTCCACAGAGAATTCCAGGTTTTTTACGACCCGCAATCCTTGGAACACCGACTGTGTTCCGGGCGGGTCAAGCGGTGGCAGCGCCGCCGCGGTTGCGGCCGATGAGACGATATACTCCCTGGGGTCAGACACCGGGGGGTCCATCAGACAGCCGGCATCCTTCTGCGGGGTTGTCGGGCTAAAGCCGACTTACGGCACGGTCTCCAGGTATGGTTTGATTGCTTTCGCCTCATCACTTGACCAGATTGGTCCTTTTAGTAAAGACATCACAGACTGTGCCCGGGTGTTTAATGTCATAGCCGGTCATGATGAGAGGGATTCCACATCTGCGGAATTCGAAGTCCCTGATTATACGAAGTTCCTGACCGGTGATGTGAAGGGTCTGAAAATCGGTATTCCCAAGGAATATTTTGTTGACGGGACTGACCCGGGAGTACGGGATTTCATTAATCAGGCGATTAAGAAATATGAATCTCTGGGGGCTTTTTGTGAGGAAATCTCATTACCCCATACAGAGTACGCTTTACCTGTATATTACCTGATTGCCCCGGCTGAAGCCAGTTCCAACCTGGCCCGTTACGATGGGGTCAGGTACGGTTACCGGGACGAGTCAGCTGATGATATTATCACGATGTTTATGCGGACAAGAAGTGAAGGGTTTGGCTCTGAAGTCAAAAGAAGGATTATGCTTGGCACATACGCCCTCAGTTCCGGCTATTATGATGCCTATTACCTGAAGGCTCTGAAGGCGCGGACCCTGATTAAACAGGATTTCGACCGGGCCTTTGAGAAGTATGATATTATCCTGTCTCCGACCTCACCGACCCCTGCTTTTAAACGCGGGGAAAAGGCGGATGACCCGATGCAAATGTATTTATCCGATATCTTTACGATCTCGGTCAATCTGGCTGGGATCCCGGGGTTGTCGATGCCCTGTGGGTTTAGCGGCGGGCTGCCGGTGGGCTTGCAGCTGATGGGCAAACCGTTTGGGGAAGGCACCCTGTTCCAGGCTGCCTATGCCTTTGAACAAAACACCGAATACCATAAAGTCAAGCCTAACCTGTAGGAGAGGTGATACGAGAAATGTCAACTGAGTATGAAGTAGTTGTCGGTTTAGAAGTTCATGCCGAATTGAAAACCGCGTCAAAGATTTTTTGCTGTTCATCGACGGAATTCGGCGGGGACCCAAATACCCATATATGCCCGGTCTGCCTTGGCCTGCCAGGGGTTCTACCCGTATTGAATAAAAAGGTCCTGGAATTTGCGATTAAGACAGGGCTGGCCTTAAACTGTAAGATAGCTGAATTCAGCAAATTTGACCGGAAGAATTATTACTATCCGGACCTCCCCAAGAACTACCAGATTTCTCAATATGACCTGCCGGTGGCCGAACACGGCCGTCTTGAGGTAACCCTTGACGGGGTCCACAAGAGGATTGGGATTACGAGAGTGCACTTGGAGGAAGATGCCGGAAAACTTGTCCACGAAGGGGCTACGATGGCTACATCGAAGTATTCCCTGGTCGACTACAACAGGACAGGCGTCCCTTTGGTGGAAATAGTATCAGAGCCTGATATCCGCTCTCCCGAAGAGGCCCGGCTTTACCTCGAAAAACTGAAGGCGATTCTGGAATATGCCGATGTTTCAGACTGCAAGATGGAGGAAGGGTCTTTGCGCTGTGATGCCAACATCTCTGTCCGACCGATGGGTCAAAAGGAATTTGGGACCCGGACCGAACTGAAAAACATGAACTCCTTCCGAGCCCTGCAGAAGGCACTGGAATATGAAGTTGAAAGGCAGATTGAGGTCCTGGAAGATGGCGGCAGGGTGATTCAGGAAACGCGCAGCTGGGACGAAGGGAAGGGGATTACCCTCTCAATGCGCAGCAAGGAAGAAGCCCATGACTACCGCTATTTCCCCGACCCGGACCTCGTCCCGATGGTTATTTCCAGGGAATGGGTGGAAGCCATCAGGCAGACCCTGCCTGAGCTGCCTGATGCCCGGAAAACAAGGTACATCAGGGACTATGGTCTGCCCGAATATGATGCAGATGTTATCACCGCGTCCATGACACTGTCAGACTACTTTGACGAGGGCCTCAAGCACACCAATAATTCCAAGGCTCTCAGCAACTGGGTGATGGGAGAGATGATGAAGTTCATTAATTCCTCCGGGTTTAGTGTTGCCGACACCGAATTTCCTATACCGGCAGCTAATCTGGCGGAGTTGGTGGAGCTTATTGATAAAGGCGCTATCAGCGGCAAGATTGCCAAAGATGTGTTTAAAGACATGCAGGAAAAGGGCGCCAAACCGGGCGCCGTAGTAGAGGCCAAGGGGCTTAAACAGATAAGTGACGAAGGCGCTGTAGGCGCTATTGTGGATGAAGTCCTGGCCAAAAACCCGCAGTCTGTGGAAGACTTTAAGAACGGCAAGGAAAGGGCTCTCGGTTTCCTGGTAGGCCAAGTTATGAAGGCTACCCGTGGCCAGGCTAACCCAGAAGTTGTCAATCGGTTGCTGCAGGAGAAAATGATAGATTAAATGGTTTATTAACCGTGGAGCTCTTCAAGCTGCACGGTTTTCTGTTTTTTGCCGCTGATTTCTCCGCTGACGGCAAAGACAGCAGGTCATTGTACCTCTCTTTTGCCCAGCCAAAATGGATGTTGTGAACAACTGGGATTTGGACGGCCTCGCCATATGGCGAATGGGGATGGAAGACCCCCTGGCCTGGGACAGCATAGGGGCTAGGGTAGTAGCGGAGAGATGAAGTTGCTAGTTCCTAGTTTCTAGTTGCTAGCATAGACTCGTATGATTCAGTGAATAGAGATACTCCGTAATTGGAAAAACATTGACAGACTTCAAGCATAGGGCATACGCCGCTGGCAGCAGTGCTCAGGGCTAGTTGACGTTACCTCAAATACTAGCCACTAGGAACTAGCAACTAGCAACTAGCAACTTAATGCAGGGTGCGGTGCTCTTGCTCCTGCCTGCTGCCGAACTTATGGTATATACATTCACAGCAATCCTTCTTTTCTCCGGCCTTGAAATCACAATGACGGCAGAAAGTGGCCTGGCTGTAATTCTTCGTGGCCGGGCAGCGGTCAATACCGTATTTCACTGAATAGGCAGTCATTTTTACCCCCCTTTGATAATAATACTGATATTTTATCATTATGTGATGGTGGAAAAAAATTATGCCACCCATTCAAACATTGTTATAAAAAAGCAACCTATAAGCTTGTTGACAAATACCCCAAACCAGAGGGGATGGCTATCCGCATAAGGGTTTTCCTTTGTTCCCCTTTTTCCGCCACCTTTCAATTGACAATTGTCCATTGTCAATTGTTTAGGTTAACCCCTCGACCCACGATCATTTGTCAACAAGCCTCATATATGTGCTTTTTTATTTTCCTCTCCTAATCCAAATCTCCATGTGGTGCATATAATGTAGTGATTTAAGAGCAGTGGAGAGGAGGATAATGATGGAAAAAGTACGCTCTGCTTTTGACAAACATAAAAATAGACTGCTAGCCATGAAAAATGTTGTAGGGGTTGGAATAGGATACAAGGAATCAGTCGCGGCTTCTACCGGCGCTGCCCCAAAGCTGGGTGTGGTCGTGCTGGTCAAGAAAAAAATACCGGAGACAGAGTTGGGGGCCCAGCATATTGTCCCGAAAGACCTTGACGGGATAGTCACAGATGTTATCGAAGTAGGGGAGTTAAGACTCTTAAACCGTACGGAGAGAGGAGCGCCGGCCCAACCCGGGGTGAGTATAGGCCATTATAAAATAAGCGCCGGGACCTTCGGGGCGGTTGTCCATGACCGTCAAACCGGAGAACCCCTCATTCTTTCGAACAACCATGTCCTGGCAAACGGGACGAACGGCCAGGATAACCGGTCTAAAATCGGTGACCCTATCCTGCTCCCGGGTCCTCACGACGGCGGGACACTGGATAATGACGTATTTGGCCGTCTGTATAGATTTAAACCGTTCCAAAAGACTTATGCCGAAACATCCTGTCCGAAGGCTGCCGCCGCGGAATTTTGGGCCAACGCGTTATTCCGGTTGGTGGCTCCGGCTTATGTGGTCAAAGTTAAGCGCCAGTCGGAGAGCGAAAATACCATTGACGCCGCCCTGGCCAAACCGGTTAACCCTGCCAAATTAAACCCGCAGATCCTGGAGATAGGAGAAGTCAAAGGGGTTGCTGAAGCTGAAGTGGGGATGCCGGTAATTAAAAGCGGCCGGACTACAGGGGTGACCAAGGGTAATATACTGGCTGTCCATACTACAGTACAGGTCGAAATGGGAGATGGGGAGCAGGCGGTCTTCCATGACCAGATAATTGCCACCCCGATGTCCCAGGGTGGGGACAGCGGTTCTCTCGTGCTTGATGATAAACGCAGGGCCATCGGACTGCTCTTTGCAGGTTCCGATAAGACCACAGTATTTAACAGAATACAGAATGTAATGGACCAATTAGATATAACGATTTAATCCAATTTGATATATTGGCACCTAACAAAAGGTGCCAATATTTTATTGCCCTCGGAATAAGATACTGTGAACCCTGCGGTATGGATTTTTTTCCTTCTCAAACCGCAGGTTTCATGTTACAATATTATTATCTGGCTCCCTGGAAAACAATCCAATTTTACTTAAATAACAGCCGAAAGGTGTGAGGACCTGAAAATGACTGACGGAAAAATTAAAATAGTTGATACAACCCTGAGGGATGGAGAACAGACTGCAGGTGTTGTTTTTGCTAATAGGGAAAAAGTACGGATAGCCAGGCTTTTGGATGAAGTGGGTGTCCACCAGATAGAAGCCGGGGTCCCGGTAATGGGCGGAGACGAAAAAAAGGCCATCAAAGAGATTGTCAAGCTGGGGCTTAAAGCCAGTATAATGGGCTGGAACAGGGCCGTTATCTCCGACATCCAGCAGAGTATTGAATGCGGCGTTGACGCGGTAGCGATATCAATTTCAACATCAGATATTCACATCGAACATAAACTCCAGACGACCCGGGAATGGGTCTTGGAAAGCATGATAAAAGCCGTCGAATATGCAAAAAGAGAAGGGGTTTACATATCTGTTAATGCCGAGGACGCTTCCAGAAGTGAGATGGATTTTCTGGTACAGTTTGCTACCGAGGCCAAAAACGCGGGCGCCAATAGGGTCCGCTACTGCGATACAGTAGGTATCCTTGATCCCTTTGCCACATATGACAGGGTTAAAACAATTCGCGAACGTGTGGGGATCGATATTGAGATGCATACCCACAATGATTTCGGAATGGCGACAGCCAATGCCTTAGCCGGCATAAAAGCCGGCGCGACTCATGTGGGTGTCACCGTTATGGGCCTAGGTGAGCGGGCCGGGAATGCTGCAATGGAAGAAGTGGTCATGGCCTTAAAACATATAGAAGGTATTGATCTTGGTTTCAAGACTACTTCATTCCGGACTATGGCCGAATATGTCTCCCTGGCTTCCGGCCGCGAGTTGCCGGCTTGGAAGGCGATAGTGGGGTCAAATATGTTTGCCCACGAGTCAGGCATCCATGCCGACGGGGCTCTCAAGAACCCGAAGACATACGAGGTGTTTACACCTGAAGAAGTGGGGCTGGAAAGGCAGATTGTGATTGGGAAACACTCCGGTTCACGGGCCTTAGTCGTTAAGTTTGCGGAGTACGGAATTCAGCTTAATGACGATGAAGCCGCCGAGCTTCTCCCCAAAATCCGCTCTACCGCTGTTGATCTAAAAAGATCCCTGTTTGACAAGGAACTTGTTTATATATATGAGGATGCGCTGGGTAACCGGGCTTAAGCTAAGAGGTGAGAGATACGGCTTTATTCGAAAAATACGCTGAGCCAACAGAAGGGCAAAAAATTACATTTCAGGAGGGGAAATTAAGTGTCCCTGATAATCCGGTAATCCCTTTTATCGAGGGGGACGGGACAGGTCCCGATATCTGGGCGGCCGCATCCCGGGTGATTGAGGCGGCTGTTGCGAAGGCTTACAACGGTAAAAAGAAAATAGCCTGGTATGAGGTCTTTGCCGGTGAGAAGGCTTTTAATAAATATGGAGAGTGGCTCCCGGCAGACACTTTAAAGGCCATCAATGAATACATAGTCGCGATCAAAGGGCCTCTGACAACCCCGGTTGGCGGTGGTATCCGTTCATTGAACGTAGCCCTAAGGCAGGAGCTTGACCTTTATGTCTGTTTAAGGCCGGTCAGGTATTTTAACGGGGTACCTTCACCGGTAAAAACTCCGGAGCTAGTCGACATGGTCATCTTCCGGGAAAATACCGAGGACATATATGCCGGTATCGAGTGGCCGGAAGGCAGTAAGGAAGTACAAAAAATTATCCGCTTCCTGACTGAGGAGATGGGTGTGAAGAAAATCCGTTTCCCGGAGACCTCCGGTATAGGTATTAAACCGGTATCTGCCGAAGGCACCAAACGCTTGGTGCGGGCCGCCCTGGAGTATGCTATAAAACATAACCGGCATAGTGTAACCCTTGTCCATAAGGGAAATATAATGAAATTCACCGAGGGGGCTTTTAAAAACTGGGGTTATGAAGTGGCTGAAGCCGAGTTTGGGGGAAATGTATTTACCTGGGCACAGTACGATAAAATAAAGGCTGAAAAAGGGCGTAAAGCAGCTGACGAAGCCCAAAAAGCGGCCTTAGAGGCAGGGAAGGTGATTGTTAAAGATGTTATCGCCGACGCGTTTTTGCAGCAGATTCTGACCCGGCCGGCCGAATATGATGTAATTGCTACCCTCAATCTCAACGGGGACTATATATCAGATGCCCTGGCAGCCCAGGTCGGAGGAATTGGGATAGCGCCGGGGGCCAATATTAACTATGTAGCCGGTCATGCGGTTTTTGAGGCTACCCACGGCACAGCGCCCAAATATACCGGCCAGGATAAGGTCAACCCCGGTTCCCTGCTCCTCTCCGGGGTATTGATGCTGGAATACCTGGGCTGGTTTGAGGCCGCGGACCTGATTTACAAATCAATGGAAAAGACCATTGACACCAAAGTGGTCACATATGATTTTGCGAGGCTGATGGATGGGGCGAGAGAAGTAAAATGCTCCGGGTTTGCAGATGAGTTGATAAAGAATCTTTAAAAAAAACTCCTAAGGTACACAAGGTTTTTCTACGATATAAATAAAGTAAGTGACAACCAAATAACTCCCCCTCTTATATATGGTATAAATTTGAGGGGAATAAATAGGGTAAACTTATCGAAAGGTAAGGACACAAAGCTATGGGTCTAAACAAAACAGTTCCTAGTTCCTAGTTTCTAGTGCCTAGTTCCGGGGTTGAAATTATACCGTAGGACTAGCAACTAGCCACTAGCAACTAGCAACTATTGTATGATTGCCAGGTTGCATCTGTTAAAATAATTGCCCTATTGTCTTATGATGATAGGGCTTTTTAATATTCCATGCGTCCCAGTGGAACTGTCTATTTTAAAGGAGGAGCTCTTGATGAAGAGGAAAATGTTTCTAGGTGTGCTTATCTTAACAGGTCTCGTATTGGTTACCGGATGTTCCTTCAATGTTTCCAAATACATTCCATCCAAGAATCCATTTCAGAATTTATTCAAGACAAAGGCTAAAACTGTAGTTGAAAAAACATATAATAAACAAGAAAAACAACCGGATAAATCAATAGAAGAGGTTTCCCTTATAGTAAACCGTCTGATAGAACAAACCGTGGACCAGATCAATAAAGGGGATATTGCCTCAGCTATCAAAACCGGCGAGCAGGCTTACACTATAACCACAGATGAGCCAGCCTTTCAAAAAGTAAGCGCGTCGGTTTATACAGTCAGTTCAGTCAAAGAGAAACTATATGAAACCCTGGGGGAGGCCTATGATTATAAAAACCATATAGACAGGCTTTCCAAAGACGAAAATGTCAAGTATGTGCGTGCCGCCAGGGCTCATTTTAACATTAATCCAGCTGACCCTTTTAAGAAACATGCCCTCGCCAGGGTCCTGATTGAAACCGGTAATCTGACCGAAGGAGTAAAACTGGCTACGGAAGTTTACAACTCTCAGGACAAGAACAAGGATGCTATCGACACTTACGGCTGGGGTCTGTATCTGAATGGAGAAAGGAAGGAAGCTTACGATGTTTACAAGACCTTTTGGAACCAATCTGAAACCCTCATTCAGATGTATCACAGCGCTGTGGTGTTAGAGGAATATGATAAAGCCCTGGGGCTGATAATATATAAAGGCTGCGAAAGTGTTGCTAACAACCTTATGGTGAATAAGGGAAATATCAATAATCTAAGCGCCCAAAGTTATATTAACAAAATATCCAGCGATTCCAAAAAGGCTGCAGACAGGCTTCTGATCGGTGGGACGGGAGTGGATGCCCAATTCAAGTCCGATGCCCTGGCAGGTTTAATCCAAGCAATAGCCAAACTCTAAACGGCGGATTCGCCGCCGTTTTCTCGTTTAGTGTGCTTCAGTATTTTCCACAAATAAAAACCATCCTCTAAATAAATACTAATTATAACAAGCAAAAACGATTAGAGGAGGAAATTTAATGGATTACGCGGGTCACGGTGTTCAGAACCAAGTTGGAGGAGTCGAAGTATACCCTACTCCCATAACCCTCGGTGAACAGGTAAATATCATTTATGACGGACTGCTCAGTAAATCCGGGGCACAGGATTTGTTTTTACACATGGGATTCGGACCCCATGAACACTGGCATGAGGTTCAGGATTTGAGGATGTTCCAGACAGGCCGCGGGTGGGAGCAAACTGTTCATATCAAAGACCCGAGCAGGTTGAACTTCTGCTTTAAAGACGGAGCTGACAACTGGGATAACTTTTCAGGCCATAACTGGAGCTTCGAAGTACACCACGGCCAGGGATAACAAACAAAACGCCGCTTGTATGCATACCAGCATAAAGCGGCGTTTGTCTATAGTCTGAGCACCCTTTAATTTAAAGGGTGCTTTCCTTATAAAAAAGCCAAAGCTTAGAAGTGTATGAACGAAATTTAACTAAGTCTGAGCAAGAAGTCCCCTTCCTCTAAAGGTGGGGGATGAATTGCTGCTTTCTTGACCAAACATCAGTTCGGTAGTATAATAAAACTAAATACAACCAG
>PGZN01000038.1 GCA_002840165.1 Firmicutes bacterium HGW-Firmicutes-8 | reverse complement strand
CTGATTACCCCGATTGCCATTGAGGAAGGCCTGCGTTTTGCAATCCGCGAAGGCGGCCGGACCGTAGGCTCCGGAGTAGTAAGCGCAATCATTGAATAAAAATTCAGAGGGGGTAAGTACTATGGCCGTTTAGTGCCGTAGTACTTATCGCTATCTGTTTTTATGTAAATTTGAAAATAAGAACCCGAAAGCACGAAGTGCTGAAGTATACATTGCGATGAAGTGGAAGGTTGCTAATTTTAAATTAGGTATTTTTCACTGAGAATGTCCGTGACAATCGGGCGAAAAGGAGGATACTGGGATGGCAAAACAAAAAATTAGGATTAGGCTTAAGGCCTTTGACCACAAGATTCTTGACCAGTCCGCGGAAAAGATCGTAGAGACCGCAAAGAGGACCGGCGCCGATGTAGCCGGGCCTGTCCCTCTTCCGACAGAGAAGAGTATCTATACAATCCTGAGATCTCCCCATGTAAACAAGGATTCCCGGGAACAGTTTGAAATGAGGACACATAAGCGGTTGATTGATATTTTGGAACCCACGCCTAAAACGGTAGATGCTTTAATGAGACTAGATCTCCCGGCAGGTGTTGACATAGAGATTAAGCTGTAAGCAGCGGCCAGCGGCCAGTGGCCAGTGGCCAGTGACAAATCGGTGGGTTTGCTGTCGCAAACCAACAATCGTAAAAGAATATAAAACAACATATAGACAAAAAAGAGTGGACCATGTCAGCTAAACCCGGACCAAGTCCGTACAACTGACCGCTGGGCACGAGAGATTATTGGAGGTGGCAAATTTGAAAGGCATACTTGGAACTAAATTGGGGATGACCCAGCTTTATAGTGAAGATGGTAGAATTATACCGGTTACTGTGGTACAGGCGGGACCGTGTTTTGTAATTCAGAAGAAGACTGTTGAATCTGATGGTTATAATGCTCTGCAGGTAGGTTTTGGCGAACGCCGTGAGGCCTTGGCCAACAAGCCCGCAAAGGGTCATTTTGCGAAGGCTGAAAAAAAAGTGCTGAGGTACCTGAAAGAGTTCCGGTTAGACAGTGTTGATGAATATCAGGTGGGCCAGGAGCTCAAAGCTGATGTTTTTGACCAGGGTGAAAATGTTGACGTTGTTGGAACTTCCAAGGGTAAAGGGTTTGCCGGCAGTATAAAGAGGCACAATTTTCAAAGGGGCCCTATGGGCCACGGTTCAAAAAGTCACCGCCGGGTAGGCAGCGCCGGGGCCAAAGGGCCGGCCAGGGTTTTCAAGGGGACTAAACGGCCGGGCCGGATGGGTGGCGAGAGAGTTACTATCCAGAACCTCGAGGTAGTTAAGGTTGATCCCGAAAGAAACCTGCTTATTGTAAAAGGCGCTGTACCTGGACCGAAGGGCAGTTTGCTCATAGTCAAGAGCAGCGTTAAACCATAACAGAAATAGTTGAGAAAGGAGGACATCATATGCCAAAGGTTGCTTTATTTAATATGAAAGGTGAACAAGTAGGCGAAATAGACCTTAAAGATGAAGTATTCGGCGTTAATGTAAATGAATCAGTTCTTCACGATGCTGTAGTAAACCATCTTGCGAACCGGCGCCTGGGCACTCAATCTGCCAAAACAAGGGCCGAAGTTAGGGGAGGAGGCCGCAAGCCTTTCCGGCAAAAAGGTACCGGTCGGGCCAGAGCAGGTTCTACCCGTTCGCCCTTATGGCGGAAAGGCGGGGTAGTTTTCGCGCCGGAACCGCGTTCCTATAGGTATACCTTACCGAAAAAAGTGAGGCGGCTGGCCTTAAAATCGGCCCTTTCTTCCAAAGTACAAAAAGGAAATATTATTGTCCTTGACCAGCTCATAATGGATGAGCCTAAAACTAAAGATTTCGTTGGTGTTCTTGATAACCTGAAGGTTATTGACAACAAGGCTCTGGTAGTGACTGCCGGTGTAGATGCTGTGATTGTAAAATCAGCCAGGAATATCCCGGGGGTTACCCCTACCCATGCCACCAGCCTTAACGTATATGACGTGCTGGCTCATGAGAAGCTGATCATGACCAGGGATGCGGTAACTAAAGTTGAGGAGGTGCTGGCATAATGCGGAATGCTAGAGATGTACTGAGAAAACCCATCGTGTCAGAACGCAGCATGGGTTTACTGGAACAGAATAAATACAGTTTTTATGTAGACCCCAAGTCCAACAAAATCGAAATCAAACATGCCGTACAGGAAATGTTCAAGGTTACAGTAACTGATGTCAAGACAATGAATGTAAAGGGCAAGGAAAAGCGGATGGGCAAATATCTGGGCCGCACCGCCGCCCGGAAAAAAGCGATTGTCACACTTAAACAGGGTGATAAAATCGAGATTATTGAAGGTATGTAACCTAGTTCTGTGCAAAGGAGGGAATTATAGTGGCTGTTAAAAAATTCAAACCAACGTCACCAGGTAGGCGGTTTGTGACCGTTTCTGATTTTAAAGAAATTACGACAGATAAGCCGGAAAAGTCCTTAACCGAATCGTTAAAGAAAAATGCCGGACGCAATAATAAAGGACGGATTACCGTCAGACACCGTGGGGGCGGACATAAAAGGCTATACAGGATTATCGATTTTAAGCGCGATAAAGATGGGATTCCGGCCCGGGTAGCTACGATTGAATATGACCCCAACAGGACTTCCCGGATTGCCCTGCTCAATTATGCCGATGGTGAAAAGAGATATATTATTGCTCCCACTGGCTTAAAAGTAGGTGACACAGTGGAGTCAGGGCCTAATGCCGATATTAAAACAGGCAATGCCCTTCCAATGAAGAACATCCCGGTTGGTACTGTTATCCACAATATCGAACTCAAACCATTAAAAGGCGCCCAGTTATGCCGTTCAGCAGGTGCATCTGCTCAGCTGATGGCTAAAGAAGGAGACTATGCCCATATTCGGATACCGTCCGGAGAAGTACGCCTGGTCCACATCAACTGCAAGGCCACCATTGGCCAGGTAGGAAACCTCGAAAATGAAAACATTACGATTGGTAAAGCCGGAAGAAGCCGTTGGTTGGGCCGCCGCCCAACTGTGCGCGGGGTTGTGATGAACCCGGTTGACCACCCACACGGTGGAGGGGAAGGTCGTTCCCCTGTCGGTCGGAACCCTGTTACACCTTGGGGCAAACCAGCTCTGGGGGCGAGGACCCGGAAGAAGAAAAAGACCACTGATAAAATGATTATGAAGAGAAGGACGAAATAAGTCTTTTCACAAGTCCAGCGGATAGTCAGGAAAGGAGGTTTTTGCTAATGGCTAGATCCCTTAAAAAGGGCCCGTATATCAAACCTAAGCTTTTAAAAAAGATTGAAGATATGAATGAGAAGAATGAGAAGAAGGTTATCAAGACCTGGTCCAGGAGGTCCACGATTTTCCCGCAGATGATCGGTCATACATTAGCCGTTCATGACGGCCGTAAGCATGTTCCGATATATATTACCGAGGATATGGTAGGACACAAGCTCGGTGAGTTTGCACCGACGAGATTATTCAGGGGACATGGGGGGCACACAGAGCGTTCCTCTGCCCTCAAGTAATGAGAGGGGGTTATCACAATGTCAGAAGCACGCGCAATTGCCAAATACATCCGCCTTTCCCCTCGTAAAGTCAGACAGGTAATGGATTTGATCCGGGGGAAAAAAATTGGTGAGGCTTTGGCAATTTTGAAATTTACACCGAGGCGGGCTGCTGCTGCTATAGAAAAGGTCGTAAAGTCGGCGGTGGCCAATGCTGAACATAACCAGGAACTGGATAAAGACGCTCTTTTTATAGCTGAAGCTTTTGTTGATCAGGGTCCGACGCTGAAGAGAACCATGCCGCGGGCAATGGGCCGGGCTGATCTTATGAGACGTCGAACAAGCCACATTACAGTAGTTGTTCGGGAAGAGGAAGCAGCGATTATCGAAAGAAAGGCAGCCGAGAAGGCAGCCGGCGGAAAAAAGAAGACAGTGAAAAAGGCAGCGGTAAAAGAGAAAGTAGAAGCTGCGCCGGAGAAGAAGAAAACGGTCCGCAAGAAAAAAGAAGCTGCACCTGAAACGAAAGAAGTATTGAACGAAAATCAAGAAACGGTTAATCAGAATGAAGAAGCAGCTCCTGAGATAAAGAAAGTAACTCGTAAGAAGAAGGAGGGATAATGAGTGGGGCAAAAAGTACACCCAAAGGGTTTGCGTATTGGAATTATTAGAGATTGGGATGCCAAGTGGTTTGCTGAAAAAGATTTTTCCACTCTGCTGATCGAAGATATCAGGATCAGGGAGTACATTAAGAAGAAGCTGTTTGCCTCCGGCATTTCGAGAATCGAAATAGAAAGAGCAGCCAATAGAGTTAAAATAACGATTCACACGGCTAAACCGGGTATTGTTATCGGCCGTGGCGGCTCAGAGGTTGAAGCGCTCCGCAAAGAGATGGAGAAAAGGACAGCTAAGAACGTCAGTGTAAATATCGTTGAAATTAAAGTTCCCGAACTTGATGCCCAGTTGGTTTCCGAAAACGTTGCGGCCCAGCTTGTTAAAAGGGTATCATTCCGTCGGGCTATGAAACAGGCTGTTTCCCGGACTATGCGGATGGGGGCTCAGGGCATTAAGATTCAATGCAGCGGTCGTCTGGCCGGAGCTGAAATGGCCAGGACCGAATGGTATAACGAAGGCAAAGTACCCCTCCATACCCTCAGGGCAGATATCGACTACGGATTTGCCGAAGCCGATACAACCTATGGGAAGATTGGGGTTAAGGTTTGGATTTACAAGGGAGAGATTCTTCCGGAAGCAAAGAAAGTTAATGCTGCTCGGGAAGGAGGAGAGTAATCGATGTTAGTACCTAAGAGAGTAAAGCACCGTAAGCAGCACAGGGGTACTAGGGCCGGGAAATCCAGAGCCAACGTCATTTCGTTCGGCGAATATGGTCTGCAGGCTTTAGAGCCGGCATGGATTACCAACAGACAAATCGAGGCTGCCCGGATTGCTATGACAAGATATATTAAACGGGGCGGTAAAGTTTGGATTAAAATATTTCCCGATAAACCGATTACTGCTAAACCTGCCGAAACCAGAATGGGCAGCGGTAAAGGAACACCCGAATACTGGGTTGCGGTAGTAAAACCGGGCCGGATAATGTTTGAAATAGCCGGAATATCGGAAGAAATAGCCCGTGAAGCCATGAGACTGGCTGCTCACAAGCTGCCCATTAAAACCAAGTTTGTGAAAAGAGAAGATTTAGGTGGTGAAGCTAGTGAAAGCTAAAGACGTTCATGAACTATCCACTGATGAACTGACCAGAAAGGCTGATGACCTTAAGGATGAGCTCTTCAGACTGCGCTTTCAGTTAGCCACCGGGCAACTTGAAAACCCAATGCGCATCAGGGACGTAAAGAAGTCAATTGCCCGTGTGAAGACTGTCCTAAGGGAGAGAGAACTGAAAGCCCAAGAGGGATAATTCATATTTAATACCCGAGATTGAGATGGAAGGGGGCTAATACAGTGGAAGAAAGGAATATGCGCAAAGTCCAGGTGGGTAAAGTGGTCAGTGACAAAATGGATAAAACTGTTGTTGTGGCCATTGAAACCCTGGTGCGTCATCCTTTATACGGCAAAATTGTTAAACGGACTAAAAAGTTTAAAGCACATGACGAAGAAAATGCTTGTCGTGTTGGCGATAAGGTTCGGGTTATGGAAACAAGGCCACTGAGTAAAGAAAAGCGTTGGCGGGTTGTCGAAATCCTGGGAAGGGAACAACAAATCTAAATATATTAAAAGAACCCGAGACTGTTGAAAGGAGGGTTATTACATGATTCAAGCTGAAACAAGGCTTAATGTCGCTGACAATACCGGAGGCAGAAAACTCCTGTGCATTAGGGTTTTGGGCGGTTCGATGCGTCGTTACGCCAGGGTTGGTGATATAATAGTGGCCACTGTAAAAGAGGCTACACCAGGCGGCGTGGTAAAGAAGGGCGACGTGGTTAAAGCTGTTATTGTAAGAACCACCAAAGAAATTAAGAGGCCGGACGGTTCATATATAAAGTTTGATGAGAACGCGGCAGTGATTATTAATGAACAGAAAAACCCGCGGGGGACCCGGATTTTTGGCCCGGTGGCCAGAGAACTGAGGGATAAAAATTTCATGAAAATCGTATCCTTGGCCCCCGAAGTACTGTAACTAACAAACCCCAACAATGCAATAGACAGTTAGGAGGTGGACCACGTTGGCAAATGCCAGAACAAGTGTGAAGAAAGAAAATACTAAAATACATGTCAAAAAAGGTGACATAGTTATTGTATTAACGGGCAAAAACGCCGGCAAAAAGGGCAAGGTAATAGAGGTAATCCCTAAGGACAACCGGATAGTGGTTGAGGGAGTCAATGTTGTCAAGAGGCATACCCGGCCAACCCAGAAGGCGCCCCAAGGGGGTATTGTGGAAAAGGAATCCCCTGTTGCCAGTTCAAATGTAATGATCTTCTGCTCTAAGTGCAATAGTGCGAGAAGGATTAATAAACAGATTATGGCCAATGGTAAGAAAATCAGGGTATGCAATAAGTGCGGAGAAGCCTTTGACAAATAGGAGTGGAAAGGAGGTTAATCATGGCACGTCTGAAAGATAGGTACGTGAACGAAATTATAAGCAAGCTGAAAGAAAAATTCGGCTATAAGAATATTATGCAGGTACCCAAGATGGAGAAGATTGTAATTAATATAGGTTTGGGTGAAGCTATTCAAAATGCCAAAGCCATTGATGCTGCTGTAGGTGATTTATCTACGATCACCGGTCAGAGGCCGGTTGTAACGAGGGCGAAAAAATCAATCGCCGGGTTTAAGCTTAGGGCAGGGATGCCCATAGGCTGTAAGGTTACTCTGAGAGGCGACCGGATGTATGAGTTTGCCGATAAGCTGTTCAATATAGCCTTACCGAGGGTTAGGGACTTCCGGGGCGTTTCCGGTAAAGCCTTTGACGGCCGCGGTAACTATACTTTAGGGATTAAGGAGCAATTGATTTTCCCGGAAGTTGAGTACGACAAAGTTGACAAGGTCCGGGGGATGGACATAATATTTGTCACCAGTGCGCCAACCGATGAGGAAGCTAAAGAACTACTTGCTCAGTTAGGGATGCCTTTTAAAGATTAAACCTGAAAAAACCGGAAGGGGGGATATTAGTGGCAAAAAAATCAATGATGGTCAAGATGGACCGCCAGCCGAAATTCTCAGTGCGCGGATACAATAGATGTAAGCTTTGCGGCAGGCCTCACGCCTATATGAGAAAGTTTGGGTTGTGCCGTATCTGTTTCCGCAAACATGCATACAGGGGCGAAATCCCCGGAATCAAAAAGGCTAGCTGGTAACATAGAAAGGGGGTAATTTATTATGGTGATGACAGATCCCGTTGCCGATCTTTTAACAAGGGTTCGGAATGCCAATATGGTTAACCACGAAAAAGTGGAAGTGCCGGCCTCAAAAGTTAAAAAATCGATTGCCGATATATTCAAGGCTGAAGGATATATTAAAGACTGCGAATTAATTGACGACGGAAAGCAGGGGATAATCAGGATCTACCTGAAGTATGGCCCTGGCAAAGAAAAAGTTATTTCCGGTCTGAAGCGTATCAGTAAGCCCGGATTGCGTGTATATGCCAGGAAGGAAGAGATTCCCCGTGTCCTGGGAGGGATAGGTACTGCTTTGATTTCAACCTCTAAAGGAATCATGACAGATAAAGAAGCTCGTAAACAGGGCCTAGGTGGAGAAGTAATCTGCTACATTTGGTAGTTTGAGGAGGTGTAATAATGTCCAGAATAGGAAAACAGCCTATAGATATCCCCCAGGGGGTGGAGATAAAGATTGAAGGAAACCTTGTTACCGTTAAAGGGCCAAATGGGCAGCTCAGCAGGGAACTGCACAACGATATGATTGTCGAAATGGAAGAAAGTCAAATTGTTGTGAAAAGGCCCAGTGAGGAGAAGTTCCATAAGTCATTACACGGTTTGACGAGGACCCTCGTTAATAATATGGTAGAGGGTGTGACAAAGGGTTTTGAGAAATCCCTTGAACTCGTAGGGGTAGGTTATCGGGCTCAAAAACAGGGAACCAAACTTGTCCTTTCAGTGGGTTATTCTCATCCGGTGGAGATAGAGCCGAAACCGGGAATCGACATTGATGTCCCAACTGCGACAAAGATAATTGTCAGAGGAGCAGATAAGGAAGCAGTCGGCGCCCTGGCTGCCAATATCAGGAAGGTTAGAGAGCCTGAACCATATAAAGGCAAGGGTATCAGGTATGAGAATGAGCACGTCCGCCGCAAAGTCGGTAAGGCCGGTAGTAAGAAGAAGTAACCGCCCGCAATTAGCCGGTTAGCGGATTAGTAAAACTTGTTAGCGGAAAGGAGTGAACCCCTTGTTTAAGCAGATAAACAGGAAGGCTGATAATCAAAAGAGACACCTTCGCGTCCGGAACCGCATCCAGGGGACGACGGAACGCCCAAGGCTGTCTGTATATAGAAGTCTGCACCACATCTATGCCCAGATTGTTGACGATACCAAAGGCGTGACCCTGGTATCGGCATCTACCATGGAAAGCGGCGTCAGCGGGCAGACGGAGAATAAAGGTAACGCTAAAGCCGCCCAGGCTGTTGGCAAGGCTCTGGCCGAAAAAGCCCTCGTGAAAGGTATCAAGCAGGTCGTCTTTGACCGGGGAGGACATATCTATCACGGGCGAATTAAAGCCTTGGCTGATGCAGCCCGGGAAGCAGGTTTAGATTTTTAACTTTTGAGGTAAGGAGGGAAATTGATGGCTAGGATTGACGGAAGCAAACTTGAATTAACTGAAAAAGTTGTCAGTATAAATCGTGTCGCCAAAGTTGTTAAAGGTGGCCGCCGGTTCAGCTTCAGCGCCCTGGTGGTTGTCGGAGACAGCAACGGTCACGTAGGCTCGGGTTTGGGTAAAGCCGGCGAAGTGCCGGAATCTATCCGCAAAGGTATTGAAGATGCCAAGAAAAGTCTGATTGAGGTTCCGCTTGTCGGCACAACTATTCCTCATGAAATAGTTGGCCATTATGGAGCAGGCAAAGTGCTGCTAAAACCGGCTGCACCAGGTACCGGAGTTATTGCCGGGGGGCCTGTGAGGGCTATTCTTGAATTAGCGGGGGTTAAAGACATTCTTACCAAATCCCTGGGTTCAAATAATGCTCATAATATGGTTAATGCCACGATGGCTGCCTTAAAAGGCCTCAAACGGGCTGAAGATGTAGCCAGACTTCGCGGTAGATCTGTAGAAGAGCTCTTAGGTTAGGGGGTTGTTGGAAATGGCAAAGCTTAAAGTTATATTAGTCAAAAGTGTTATCGGCAGTAATGGGACCCAGCGGGCCACTGTCGAAACCCTTGGATTGAAGAAACTCAATAGTTTTTCTGAACACAATGATACACCGCAGATCCGCGGTATGATTCGTAAGGTCGAACATCTGGTAAAAGTTGAAGAAATGGAATAGGAGGTGTGCTTATGGAGCTGCACAACTTAAAGCCTTCCAAAGGAGCCCGGAAACAGCCTACCCGCAAGGGGAGGGGTTTAGGTTCCGGACTCGGTAAAACCGCAGGCCGCGGCCACAAGGGCCAAAAATCACGTTCCGGCAGCGGTGGAAAACTGGGCTTTGAAGGCGGTCAAAAACCATTAATCCAAAGGATCCCGAAGAGGGGGTTCCACAACAAATGGGGCAAAGAAATAGTTGAAATAAATGTGAGTGCCTTAAATAAATTTGAAAGTGGTTCTACAGTTACAGTCGAGGTTTTGAAAGCAGCCGGTGTGATTAAAACAATCAAAGACGGAGTGAAGATTCTGGGCTATGGTAATCTTGAAAAGTCACTGACAGTTCAAGTTCACGCTTTTAGTAAATCGGCTGCTGAAAAGATTGCTGCCGCCGGTGGAAAAGCCGAGGTGATTTAGTTTGTTAGACGCCCTGAAAAGTTCTCTTAAAGCAGGAGATCTAAGGAAGCGAATTTTATTTACTTTATTAATGTTTTTCGTTTTTAGGATTGGAGCGCATATTCCTGTACCGGGGATTAACGCTCAAGCTATGGAAGCCTTAGTTAAAGGCGGCGGCAATATCCTGGGCTTCTTTGATGTAATTTCCGGAGGGGCCTTTAAGAGATTTTCTATTTTTGCGATGAGTATTACCCCTTATATTAATGCCTCGATTATTATGCAGTTATTAACAGTGGTAATTCCAAAACTCGAAAAGATGTCCAAAGAGGGCGAAGAAGGCAGGAAGAAAATTACGCAGTATGTTCGTTATGCAACTGTTGTCTTAGGATTCATTCAGTCCTTAGGGATGGCTTTTACGTTAAAAGCTTATGGAGCATTAACCAACCCGGGGATTGGCTCTTACATGCTGATAGCAATTACGCTGACTGCGGGTACTGCCTTCCTGATGTGGCTTGGTGAGCAGATTACCGAAAAAGGTATCGGAAACGGTATTTCTCTAATCATCTTTGCCGGTATTGTAGCCTCCTTACCCGGTGCTCTGATGCGGATATACGAAGCTTTAATGGCCGGGGCCATCAGTGCTTTCAGTGTAATCCTCCTCGTCGTTATCGCGGCCCTTGTTATTGCCGCTATTGTTGCTGTAAATGAAGGCCAGAGACGGATTCCTGTACAGTATGCCAAAAGGGTTGTAGGACGGCGCGTGTACGGCGGACAAAGTACCCATATCCCCCTTAAGGTGAATCAGGCGGGAGTTATTCCGGTAATCTTCGCCTCATCGATATTACTTTTTCCGAGTACAATAGCGAATTTCTTTCCGACCAGTCCGGCAGCCCAATGGGTTCTTAGGGTATTCAACTGGGGTGGGGCGGCACATACGATATTGTATGCGCTGTTTATCATATTTTTTACCTATTTCTATACATCCATAACCTTTAACCCAATGGATGTGGCCGATAATATGAAAAAATATGGTGGATTTATCCCCGGACTGAGACCCGGCAGGCCTACCGCCGAGTACCTGGATAAAATTCTGACGAGGGTAACGTTATCGGGTGCGATTTTCCTGGCCCTGATAGCAATCCTGCCGACCTTTGTTTTGCTTACCACGAAGATTCAGAACGTCTATTTTGGTGGGACCGGGCTCCTCATCGTTGTGGGGGTTGCCCTTGAGACTATGAAACAAATTGAATCCCACCTGCTTATGAGGCATTATCAAGGGTTTATGAAATAATTAAAATGGGGAGATTATTAGCTATAAACCCATGATTAACCAAGGCGCATATAAAGTTATGACCTTAGGAGATAAATCATGAACACAGCAGAAGCACAGATAGGCCAACTAGTAAGATCAGCAGCAGGTCGCGACAAAGGGAAAACATATTTAATTTATGATGTTCTTGACGAAGCCTTTGTTCGGGTAATAGATGGCGAAAAAAAGAGATTAACGAACCCCAAGAGGAAAAATGTCAAACACTTAGAGCTTCTTCCGGTAAAAGCAGAGGTTATCGCCGACAAGCTGGGCCGGGGGGAAGCCGTTACGGAAGTTGAAGTTGTGGAGGCTGTCAGACAATTGGGGTTAAGCCATAAAGACTTTTAAGTCGAACAAAAGGGAGGGTGAATGCCTAGTGTCAAAACAAGATGTTATCGAAGTAGAAGGTACTGTAATTGAACCTCTGCCTAACGCAATGTTTCGGGTAGAATTGGAAAACGGGCACAAAGTACTGGCCCATGTGTCCGGAAAGATAAGAATGAATTTTATCCGGATTCTGCCAGGTGATAAAGTAACAATAGAGTTATCGCCCTACGATTTAACACGTGGACGGATTGTTTATCGGTATAAGTAGGGTTTACCGGAAAAAGGAGGACATATAATGAAAGTTAGACCATCGGTTAAACCTATGTGTGAAAAATGCAAGATTATTAAGAGAAAAGGCAAAGTCATGGTAATCTGCGAGAATCCTAAACATAAACAGAAGCAGGGTTAACGGAATCTTAATAGAGATAATTATTATATAAAAAAATAAAATTATAGAATCGGAGGTGTGTATTATGGCGAGAATTTCGGGAGTAGATTTACCTCGCGAGAAACGAGTGGAAATCGCCCTGACTTACATTTTCGGCATCGGTCGGGCTACTTCTCAGGAGATCCTGGCCGGTACGGGAATAAACCCCGATACCAGGATAAGGGACTTGACCGAGGAGGAAATTGCCCGGCTCAGAGAATACATTGATAAAAATCTTAAAGTTGAGGGTGACCTGAGAAGGGATATCTCACTCAGCATCAAGCGATTGATGGAGATTGGCTGCTACCGCGGTATTCGGCACCGCAGAGGAATGCCTGTGCGAGGTCAGCGGACGAAGACTAATGCCCGGACTAGAAAAGGCCCCAAGAAGACTGTTGGGGTACGCCGGAAGAAAAGTTAAAGGAGGATAAGGGATGGCACGCAGAGTCAGAACAAAACGCAAAGAGCGGAAAAATGTTGAGCATGGGGTGGCCCATATCAGATCGACCTTTAATAATACCATCGTTACGATTGCTGACAGATCCGGAAACTGTATTTCCTGGTCTAGCGCCGGGACGCTTGGGTTCAAAGGTTCCAGAAAAAGCACTCCGTTCGCCGCCCAAATGGCTGCCGAGGCAGCCGCTAAGGATGCGATGGACCATGGCATGAGAGAAATAGAAGTATTTGTAAAAGGCCCAGGCGCCGGTAGAGAAGCCGCCATCAGGGCAATTCAGGCCGCAGGTTTGGAAGTTAACATGATTAAGGATGTTACTCCCATTCCCCATAATGGCTGTCGGCCGCCAAAGAGAAGAAGGGTATAGGAGGTGTTGATACAGGATGGCCAGGTATTCAGGACCTGTTTGTAGATTGTGCCGCAGAGAGGGCGCTAAGTTATACCTTAAGGGAGACCGGTGCTATACCGGTAAGTGTGCTATTGACAAGAGGGGATACGCCCCCGGGCAGCACGGCCAGGGTCGTAAAAAGACATCAGAGTACGGTATCCAGTTAAGGGAAAAACAAAAAACCCGTCGTATTTATGGGATATTGGAGACTCAATTCCGTAACTACTTTGCCAAAGCCGAACGCCAAAAAGGCATTACAGGTGAGAACCTGCTGAGGCTGCTGGAAAGAAGGCTTGACAATGTTGTTTACCGGATGGGGTTTGCCGGTTCCCGCGCCGAAGCCAGGCAGATGGTTCGTAACGGGCATTTTACCGTTAACGGTAATAAGGTTAACATTCCTTCATTCCTGACGAGGGTTGGAAATGTGATAGAAGTCCGTGAAAAGAGCCGTGACAATAACAGAATTGTAGAATTAGTTGAACAGGCGGCACGGAAAACTCCCCCGGCATGGCTGGAAGTGAGTGCCGACCAGTTTTCAGGAAAGGTGGTTGCTATTCCTTCCCGCGAAGAAATTGATGTACCTGTAGTGGAACATCTTATTGTCGAGTTATACTCGAGGTAATTAAAGAAATTATCGAGTCTCGGGAAGGAGGGTACCTTATGTTGGAAATCGAAAAACCAAGAATTGAATGTGTAGAACTCAGTGACGATAATACGTACGGGAAGTTTGTAGTTGAACCCTTGGAGAGAGGCTATGGTATAACCCTCGGCAATTCACTGCGGCGAATTTTACTGTCATCACTGCCTGGTGCGGCGGTGGTTTCAGTTAAAATTGACGGTGTTTTGCATGAGTTTTCAACTGTTCCTGGAGTTGTCGAAGATGTGACTGATATTATCTTAAATCTTAAGAACCTGTGCATTAAGATGCATACTGATGAGGAACGGGTCCTGCGCATTGAGGCAGAAGGCGCCGGGGAAGTTTTGGCAGGTGACATTATTTCAGATGCCGATGTCGAAATTCTCAACCCGGACCTAAAAATTGCCACTATCTCCGAGGGCCGGCTGTTTATGGAAATCACTGCAGCCAAGTCACGTGGGTATGTTCCGGCTGAAAAGAATAAAAAGGAAGACCACGTTATTGGAGTGATCCCGGTGGATTCCGCATTTACCCCGGTCCGGAGAGTAAATTACAACATCGAGGACACCAGGGTTGGCCAAATAACCGATTATGACAAACTGACCCTGGAAGTGTGGACTAATGGCAGCATCAGACCTGATGAGGCCACCAGCCTGTCGGCTAAAATCCTCAGCGAATACCTGAGGCAGTTTATTGGCCTGACAGAAGCAATCAATGATGTGGAAATCATGGTTGAAAAAGAAGAAGAGGAGAAGGACAAGATTCTTGAAATGACTATTGAAGAACTTGACCTTTCCGTTCGCTCGTATAACTGCCTGAAACGGGCGGGAATTAACTCAGTTGAAGAATTGACCCAGCGTACCGAAGAGGATATGATTAAGGTCCGCAACCTCGGCAAGAAATCCCTGGAAGAGGTTATTCAGAAACTGCATGAACTGGGTCTGACATTGAAAGAGTCAGATGAATAAGGAAAGAGGGGGGATACACAATGGCATTTCCTAAACTGGGCTTTCGTACTGATCACAGAAATGCTCTGTTACGCAACATGGTTACTTCCCTGCTGCGCGAAGAACGTGTTCAGACTACGGCTGCCCGTGCCAAGTCGATAAACCGCCTGGCCGAAAAAATGATTACTCTAGGTAAACGTGGTGACCTCCATGCCAGAAGGCAGGCCGCGGATTTCATCTTAGATGAAGAAGTCGTAAAAAAATTATTTGATGGATTGGCAGCTAAGTACGCTGACCGCCAGGGTGGGTATACCCGGATTATCAAAGTAGGCCACCGGCGCGGTGACGCTGCTGAGATGGTGATTCTGGAACTGGTATAAGTCGGCTGGAAATTTTGGGGTCAGGATGGTTTACTGATGAATCAGATGTAAACAAGTCCTGACTTCTATTTTTATAGTGGGGAGTGGAGAGTGAAGAGTGGAGAGTGGCCAGCGCTCTATGTCTTCGACTCTAAAGAGATGGACAGTCTGCTCTGTAAACTTCCGATTATAAAAACAAATTTGCCGCGGATAACGCGGATACACGCGGATTAAAAAAACGCGGATAATGGATGCCGAGAATCTAAGTAATTAATAAAAATATAAATAATAAAAACAGTTTCAGGACGACCAAATGTAGTTTTCTACAAAAAAAGTGCATCTAGAAGCCAAGTAAAATATTTGTGTATGATAGAATATCTAGTGATGAAAGACCTGTAGGGTATTGTTTTTTTATGATTAATATCTTTTTTTGAACCGGTCTGCTAACGAGGAAAAAGGATGTTACAATAGATTATCCGCGAAAAACATGAATCTGTGAGTCTATCCGCGTTCATCAGCGTCATCCGCGGCTAATTAAGAAAATAATTTACGTAGGATACCCATCAATGTTCCTCAGAGCTATCCAAATTTATGGGGTTGAGGTTATATGAGTGATTTTATTGAGATAGAAAATTTGAGTTTTTGGTATAAGGCGGAGAATGCGGAGACCCCGATACTTAAGGATATCAATCTCAGCATTAAACGAGGGGAGTTTGTTGCTGTTGTAGGGCCTAACGGGTGCGGCAAATCTACCCTGATCAGGCACCTCAATGGGCTTCTCATCCCCCGCCGGGGCAGGGTTGTTGTTGACGGGCTTGATACGGGTATGGAAAACAACCTGCCCTTTATTCGCCGGAAAGTGGGCATGGTTTTTCAGAACCCCGATACCCAGCTGTTTGCCTCTGTGGTTGAAGAAGATGTGGCCTTTGGCCTGGAAAACATGTGCCTTCCCCAGTTCCAGATAAGGGATAGGGTTGATGAAGCCCTGGCCAGGGTTGGGATGTCCGAGTATAGGGACTATCCACCCCACCGGCTGTCCGGAGGCCAGAAACAGAAAGCTGCGATTGCCGGAATCCTGGCCATGCGGCCTGAGTGTGTAATTCTTGATGAACCGACTTCTATGCTTGACCCCAGGGGAAAAAGAGAGGTCATGGAAGCAGTGAGGGCTTTAAATACCTGTCAACAGATGACGGTGATTTATGTAACCCATGACATGACTGAGGCCTTGTACTGCGACCGCTTGGTGGCTTTAGTTGAAGGCCAAACAGTCTTTACCGGCCTGCCCGGGGAATTTTTTATGAGTCCGGAGCATCTCTGCCGGGCCGGGCTTAGACCGCCCGCCATCAAAGAACTTGTCAGAGCCCTTATCGATGCAGGCATTGAGGTGCCCACAGGGATAAATTCCCCGGAAGAACTGGTGGGTGCGATATGCCGATAGAATTAACCAATGTCAGTTATACATATTTAAAGGGGACACCCGTGGCCCGGCTGGGATTAAGGGATGTTGACCTGCATATCGGGGATGGTGAATGGATAGCCGTTATGGGTCCCACCGGTTCCGGTAAGTCGACCCTGCTCCAGCATTTAAACGGCTTACTGAAGCCTGATGCCGGAACAGTACTGATCGACAATTTTAACATCCATGCTTCGGCCAAAATATTAAGGGAAACGAGACAGAAAGTCGGTCTTGTTTTTCAGTATCCTGAGCACCAGCTGTTTAGTTCCACCGTCTGGAAGGAAATTTGTTATGGGCCGGAAAACTTCGGGTTCTCCGGTTCCGATGTGGAAACCGCAGTAAAAAAGGCTATGGAAACTGTTGGCCTGGAATTTACCAGATATAAAGATTGCTCACCGACCGAACTCAGTGGAGGGGAAAAAAGAAGGGTTGCTCTGGCCGGAGTACTGGCCGCTAACCCCCGTTTTATTGTTCTTGATGAGCCTACGGCTGGGATGGACTACAGTGGAATACAGAGGATTGTTGAGGCTGTTCGGCGGTTAAACCGTGACCGTGGGGTTACCGTGGTGTGGGTCACTCATGATATCACAGAGGTTGTTGACTTGGCTGACAGGCTGCTGGTTTTAAACAGCGGCCGGGTTGAGGCCGTGGGGGCCACCCGTGAAATTTTGGCAGACCCACGGCTGGCAGCCCTTGGGTTAGACGTCCCGATAGCTGTTACGGTAGCAGACGGCCTTAGAAAAAAAGGAAAGCCTCTGGCAGGATACCCGGTTACTATAGATGAAATTAAACAGGAAATCGTAAATTTGCTGAGATAATTTAAAGAACGGTGATTTGCTAATGGAAGGTATCGTTTTAGGCCAGTATATACCGGGGAATTCATTTATCCACCGGCTTGACCCCCGGAGTAAACTCGTTATTTCTATTATCCTGTTATGGATGGTTTTTCTGTTAACCAGACCGGCCGAGTTTGTAGGGTTTTCGGTATTTATTGTCTTTTCTTATTTCATGGCCGGAGTTACAGGCAGTTTCCTGCGTGTTTTGAAACCGGGGTTTTATCTGATTTTATTCACACTAACAGTAAATATGGTTTTCACCCCGGGGCACTCAATCTTCAGTCTTGGGCCGGTAGCAGTCACCCGGGAAGGGTTTATACTGGGGGCGGTGATAGGGCTCAAACTAGTTTTTCTGATATCAGTATCCTCTCTAATCACCCTTACCACCTCTCCTGTCCGGATGACCGACGGGTTGGAGCGTCTTCTTAGGCCTTTGCGAAGAATAGGTGTTCCGGTAAGTGAGCTGGGCATGATGATGAATATAGCACTAAGGTTTATTCCGACATTTTGGGAGGAAACAGATAAGATAAAAAAAGCCCAGGTTTCCCGGGGCGCCGATTTTAATACGTGGAACCTCAGCCGGCGGGTGAAATACGCTACTGCTCTGCTGGTGCCCTTGTTTGTCAGCGCCTTCCGAAAATCTGATGAACTGGCTGTATCGATGGAAGCCCGGGGCTACTCTGTAGGTATGGAAAGAACCAGCTTATATGAGTTGGAGATGCACAAAAGAGATTATGTGACTTTGGTTGTAGTATCTGTATTGGCTGCAGTTTTTCTGTGGTATAGAACAGCTGTTTAATATATGATCGGGGTTTTACGAACGAAGTGAGTAAACCGACCTTTTCGCCTCGTTTCGCTCAAGCGCAATACCCTGTCAACTGTCAACTGTCAACTGATTTGAGGTGTCATGTTTGCGAAACATCAATGTAACAATTGCCTACGACGGCACGAACTACCATGGTTTCCAGCGGCAGACAGATAATCTGCCGACAGTTCAGCAGGTGCTGGAAAAAATACTTACTGATTTAACGAAATACCCAGTCTGTGCTTTGGGAGCAGGCAGAACAGATGCCGGAGTCCATGCCGAGGGACAGGTAATCAACTTTAGGACAGAGAGTAACATACCTGTCGGCAGGATTGTCCTGGCGATGAACCAGCGGCTGCCAGAAGATATAGTGGCTAAAAAGGCCGAAGAGGTGGAATTTGATTTTCATGCTCAGTTTTCGGCCAAAAGCAAGGTATACAGGTACCACATCTTTAATTCGCGGCTCCCTTCCGCTTTTGACAGGCTGTACAGCTATCATGTACCACAAAAACTAAGTCTGGAAAAGATGAAAGAGGCCGCCGGCTATATTGTCGGAGAACACGATTTTACCGCTTTTAGAGCCTCCGCTTCCAAGGCGAAGACATCGATCAGGAATGTGTTAAGACTTGATATTGAATCCAAGCCTCCACATTTATTTTTAACTGTGGAAGCTGACGGATTTCTGTACAATATGGTGAGGATTATTGCCGGTACTCTGGTTTATGTAGGTCGCGGCAAGATTACCCCGGAAGAAGTACGTCACTTCATAGAATCAGGCCAACGGGAAGAGGCAGGTCCGACAGTCCCGCCCCAGGGGCTGTGTCTGATGGAAGTGAAATACTAGTTGACAGTTGACAGGTGACAGTTGACAGTTATCAGTTGTCAGTGACCAGTGCTCTGAGCCCTACGGGCTACGAGAGGGTCGGAAGAGTTTACGTAGTAAACTCTCGATTATATAAAAACCGGCCACGGATTACACGGATGAACACGGATAATGAGTGCCGAGATTAATAAATAATAAAATATATAAACAAAACAAAAAAGCAGTTACAGGTCATAACTAGTATACCTTTCTATGCAAAATAGTTTTACCTGTAGGAACTTCTCTGTACTACTACTTCGTAAAAGTTTGCTAAAAGAACTATATTTTAAACTGCGGTTTAATAGCTTGCTTGGGAAACTCTGTCACACTATTAGTTACACTCCGGTTTGGTAGACAAGTAAGCTTGTATGAACTGTACCTGATTTTTTTATTTTTATTAAAATGTTTTATAATTGTTATACGAACCTATCCGTGTCCATCCGTGTAATCCGTGGCTGTTTTTTGGTTTTTTAAGGTTTGACTGCACCTTTTGCTGCGCTAGGTACTCTGTGGTATCTTTAACTTATAAATAAATTTCCCGTAAATGTTATATAATTAATTTATGATTAAAAAAGGGGATGATTATCATAAGTAAAATTACTAAAAGTCCGTCCACGGCTTTGTTTCCGGTGCCTACTGTACTGGTCACCAGCCGGTTGGGTGAGGGGGAGCCGAATATTATTACTATTGCCTGGACCGGGGTGATGAACAACATACCTCCGATGGTGTATATCGGAGTCCGGCCGGAGAGGCATTCCCACAAGATGATCAGGGAGTCAGGGGAATATGTAATCAACATCCCTTCGGCAGATTGGGTTGAAGCTGTTGACTATTGCGGGACAGTCTCCGGTCGGGATGTCAACAAATTCAAAGAAAAAGGATTTACGGCACTACCGGCTGCCCATGTCAAAGCGCCTTTAATTAAAGAATGCCCTGTCAATATTGAATGTAAGGTACAGCAGGTAGTTTCCCTCGGCAGCCACGATATCTTCATCGCCGAAGTCCTAGCTGTCCACTACGATGAAAATGTGCTCGATGAAAACGGCGCCCCCGACCTGGACAAAATCAAGCCCTACGCCTTCTGTACCGGCCAATACCGGGCTATCTCAGAAAAACTCGGCACGTTCGGTTATTCGAAAAAAGGATAGGGTAATAGTAAGTAGCTAGGTGAAAAGTGTCAGGTGCCAGGTTCCCTTACGAATCCTGATATGATATGCTCTCTCCAACCGTTCATAATAGCCGTTTTCAGTTACAGTTCCCTAACGAATCCTGATATGATATGCTAAAAGGAGGAGTTGGGGTTATTTCTGCGTAGTTACAGTTCCCTAACGAATCCTGATATGATATGCTGGACTACCAGGTCGACCACCCGGGCATCATGTTACAGTTCCCTAACGAATCCTGATATGATATGCTGCTGGGCCTGATATGGCAGCCGCTATTCGTGTTACAGTTCCCTAACGAATCCTGATATGATATGCTTGACAAGATCGATGGTGTTATCGAAGACAGTTCCCTAACGAATCCTGATATGATATGCTGACAATCGCAGACGGCACGACGATTCCAAAGTTACAGTTCCCTAACGAATCCTGATATGATATGCTGTACGCAATTACCTACAGATGTGCTCCCCCGTTACAGTTCCCTAACGAATCCTGATATGATATGCTTAAGGTAGCAGACTGTTGAGGGTCCACATCGTTACAGTTCCCTAACGAATCCTGATATGATATGCTTGTCCGGAATGGCGGGTTCGTTGAAAGTAAAGTTACAGTTCCCTAACGAATCCTGATATGATATGCTGAGTAGGGAAATCAAAATAACCTTTTGTTCGTTACAGTTCCCTAACGAATCCTGATATGATATGCTTTTTCCAGGAAAACATTCGTTAATTCCTTTGTTACAGTTCCCTAACGAATCCTGATATGATATGCTCAAAACAGCAGCCAAGAGGTTAGGTCATAGGTTACAGTTCCCTAACGAATCCTGATATGATATGCTCGCGCTTAAGCGCGAACCTTCGATTTTAACGTTACAGTTCCCTAACGAATCCTGATATGATATGCTGTCGAATGAGGCACTTATGAGGGGTCTAGAGTTACAGTTCCCTAACGAATCCTGATATGATATGCTAATCACCCGGCATCTCCGGACTGACTGATGGTTACAGTTCCCTAACGAATCCTGATATGATATGCTAATTTCCCCTCTGTCAACTCTATCTTTTTGGTTACAGTTCCCTAACGAATCCTGATATGATATGCTCCAAAAAGGCATAACTAGGACAGTTAATTAGTTACAGTTCCCTAACGAATCCTGATATGATATGCTGATTGTGCAGCTGTAGCAGCTGCCTCATGTGTTACAGTTCCCTAACGAATCCTGATATGATATGCTTAACCACCAAAACGGCCCGGCTGATATTCTGTTACAGTTCCCTAACGAATCCTGATATGATATGCTCATGGACTGCCCACACCGGCGAAGGCTTGGGTTACAGTTCCCTAACGAATCCTGATATGATATGCTTACGGATAACATCATAATGCGCATCTTTTAGTTACAGTTCCCTAACGAATCCTGATATGATATGCTCGCATGGGAGCTATCACTGGCCCTAAAACAGTTACAGTTCCCTAACGAATCCTGATATGATATGCTTGATAATCCCGGCTCTGTGCTTACTGCGGAGTTACAGTTCCCTAACGAATCCTGATATGATATGCTAAGGCTCCCAAGAAGCGAAAGAAAGCGGCCGTTACAGTTCCCTAACGAATCCTGATATGATATGCTCGGATGCCCTGTTTTTATCTTTAAATTTACGTTACAGTTCCCTAACGAATCCTGATATGATATGCTCAATGACAGTGCAAACATAATTAGTTACTTGTTACAGTTCCCTAACGAATCCTGATATGATATGCTAGGGTTTATCATCAAACGTCCAAGGCTGGAGTTACAGTTCCCTAACGAATCCTGATATGATATGCTCGTCCTGGGTGAATATAACATCGGTTATGTGTTACAGTTCCCTAACGAATCCTGATATGATATGCTAGACTTATTACCAAGCTACTGCACCTCATAGTTACAGTTCCCTAACGAATCCTGATATGATATGCTCGCATGCTGTGTGTTCTGCCGGGTATAAGCGTTACAGTTCCCTAACGAATCCTGATATGATATGCTATAACCCTGGATGGATGGATTGAGGTTAATGTTACAGTTCCCTAACGAATCCTGATATGATATGCTCAATGGAGCATTAGCCGAAACACAGACAGTTGTTACAGTTCCCTAACGAATCCTGATATGATATGCTATTACACGACAGCTTCAAAGAATGCGTTCTGTTACAGTTCCCTAACGAATCCTGATATGATATGCTTATCGTGATAACATACCAATCATCATACTTGTTACAGTTCCCTAACGAATCCTGATATGATATGCTTGCATACGATTTCCACGTATGGCCTTCCGGGTTACAGTTCCCTAACGAATCCTGATATGATATGCTCTCAAAAAAAATTGGGGGATTGGGACATGCGTTACAGTTCCCTAACGAATCCTGATATGATATGCTATCCTGGATTTTGTATGGTGGCGCGTGGGTGTTACAGTTCCCTAACGAATCCTGATATGATATGCTAGAAAGTGGGGGCGAAATGCCACGGTTTGAGTTACAGTTCCCTAACGAATCCTGATATGATATGCTAAAATTGCAGCGATCCCGGGCCAATTCGGGGTTACAGTTCCCTAACGAATCCTGATATGATATGCTTACCCGTGCCTCCGTAGCCTACAAACAAGAGTTACAGTTCCCTAACGAATCCTGATATGATATGCTTGAACATCGGGGTCAAATCGGTGACATTCAGTTACAGTTCCCTAACGAATCCTGATATGATATGCTAGATAATGTCATATAGTTCCGCTGTGTCTAGTTACAGTTCCCTAACGAATCCTGATATGATATGCTAGCATATAAGGAATACGGCATATCTGACGCGTTACAGTTCCCTAACGAATCCTGATATGATATGCTTATTATACAGACGGTATACTGATGTTATAGGTTACAGTTCCCTAACGAATCCTGATATGATATGCTTTACTAAAAATTTATCAAGCGTACTTAACCGTTACAGTTCCCTAACGAATCCTGATATGATATGCTAATACCCTCGTCATGGTATAATGGAATTGGGTTACAGTTCCCTAACGAATCCTGATATGATATGCTTCCATTGGTGTTTGCGAAACCTGTTGGGCGGTTACAGTTCCCTAACGAATCCTGATATGATATGCTCAGTAGCAATTATAGCCACACTAACCAACAGTTACAGTTCCCTAACGAATCCTGATATGATATGCTGATTATAGAGATGCATAAAGAGAATCAAATGTTACAGTTCCCTAACGAATCCTGATATGATATGCTTGTAGACGGAAAAAGGGGTGGTAAAATGAGGTTACAGTTCCCTAACGAATCCTGATATGATATGCTATGTACTTGGATATTACCCGCCCAACGGAAGTTACAGTTCCCTAACGAATCCTGATATGATATGCTTGAAGCAACGGTAAACAGAACTGAGGAAACTGTTACAGTTCCCTAACGAATCCTGATATGATATGCTATTCAGACATTCAAACCATTGGCAAGAAGTGTTACAGTTCCCTAACGAATCCTGATATGATATGCTTTATGTGTAATTATACCCGCAGATTCCTTCGTTACAGTTCCCTAACGAATCCTGATATGATATGCTCGTTTTCCTCGTCTATCGCTTCTCCACATCGTTACAGTTCCCTAACGAATCCTGATATGATATGCTCACCTATCCGGAATCACTTGGGACTGTAAGAAAAAACAGTTTCAGAAACACCAAAAAAGCAACTGCTGGTAGCCTCTTTTGGTGTATTTTTTTCTTTTTCTTGAAAAGGTGTTTAAAATATGGTGATTTGACCTTCAATATATTTGCGTTCATTTGGTTTTTTCTTTCCAACTAAAAGTTTTATTCCCTGATACTGGTTTTCTGTAACTATCAGGGATCGCACCGAGCCTTGTTTGGGGATGTTGACCTCCACAAGTTTTTCATGCTGGCGGACTGAATCATATCCGTTGCAAATCCTGCAATACACCGAGTACTGCACCATGTAGAAACCATCCTTTATCAGGAATTTGCGGAACTTGGTGGCAATACGCCGCTCTTCATTGGAAGTCACAGGGAGATCAAAAAATACCAGCAGACGCATAAACCTAATCACCATCCTCACCCCTTGGCAGCAATGAAGGCAGTTTCAATGATTGATGCTCTTTGTTGTCAATAGCATTCACAAAACTTGACACGCATAGCTCGATGGCAGTAGTAACTGTCGAAACCCCCTGATTAATCCCTAGTCTTTCGTAGAAAAGACTATAAAGACTCTTTTTAAGGGACGGTGTAAGTTTCTCTTCATTAGCAGAAATATTGCTGCAGACCCACCTGTCTACAACCGACCGGAATGGTTCCAGAAGGTCATCGGCCAAGTTAAAATTATTAAGTTCACTGTGATGGAAAATACCCAGGCTGGGCAACAACCCATGAATAGTTAGTGTTCTTGCGATTGTAGCCCTGAAAAGGGCATATCCGTAATTCAGTCCAGCATTGATTGGGGTTTCTGTTCGCCTACTAAATCTTGAACCGAAGAGACTGGTAAAATAGACCTGTGCGGCTACGCCTTCAAGGTTAGTTTTATCACCGGATTCTACTTTTTCTGCCAAGTGCTTAAGCTTGTTGGCATTGGGCTTGCCCATTTGTTCCAGGCACTGGGCTTGGTTTGTTATTTTTTGTCTGATAATTGCCTGCCAAATTCTTTTTTTTGTAGGTTTAGCGATAGCTAGCTGATTTTCTAAAGCCTTCAGTTGCCGCGAATGACTGTTGAATGGAGTTAGTACTCCGTTGGGCAGGTGCTTATCATTACAGGTAAACAAGGAAATGCCGTAGTCCGCTAATGACGCAAGACAGGCTGCTGACACGCAACACCTGTGGTTTTCCAGCATAATGGTGGATATATCGCTGAGAGGTATAGTGTACTCTTCATCCTGTTTTATCACCAGTTGCTGATTCCTAACCGAAATCATTGATTGGTTTGAAATTAATACATGACGGTATGGCAAGATACCACCCCATCCTTATCCTTTATTGCTAAAACCCATGCGTTTTTCCTTTTTTACTTTTGTAAGGTTACCTAAATAATCTACCTGCCATTTTTCAAGTTTTTTCAGAGTGGCAATGCCCATGCTTGGTATTGAGGCAGAATTGTCGTGATTGTCGACAGCTATTGAAGCTGTTGCTATTCCTGCCTTCCTATAATAGAAAAACCCTTCAGTAACTTTCTTTTTATTACCATTGTTAAAAGTTAAATCAACACCGCTTTTGTGTTCAATTCTTATCAAGTCTTTAGGATACAGGCTAAACAGAAAACCCGCGCTTTCATCCATTTCAGGCCATTGTTCATAGGGCTTTCCACTTGCCGAGGCTTTGTTGGGAAGGTCTTTTTTTGTTGTGTCTGCCGCATAAACAGGGACAAAATAATACTTATCGTTTTTTGAAAAAATATCAATTCTAATCATATCTCCATTGGCTGCATACCCCTTGCCTTGATTTAGTGCAACACCCATGTTGCTTTTTTCTATAACCTTAACCTTCTTCACCAACGGTCCTTGTTCTCCATTTGCTTTCGGTTTATAGAAACCTCCGGCAAAAGCTTTTTCCGCATCACCATCAAATTCATCTAACCTGCGGCAGAGGGCTTGATACAATAAACGGTCACTGTCTGCATTGTAGTAGTCTTTGATTTCCCCTTTTTCATATTTCAGATTAGTAATTGAAGTTTTCTTGATGACAAAACCTTCTGGGACTATTCTGGGACTCGATATAGTATCTTTATGGCCCTGTCCTCTGTTTTTTCGGCGTGGAGCGCGAGAGACAAAAATATTTTTTATCTCCTCATCATTATGGTAAAAAGGAAGTCTGAGGCTTTTAATCAATTCCTGAGGTCTATCGGAAAGACGGGCTTCAAGTTCCTTGCGGAATTTCGGCCAGGGTTCGGGGAAGTGTGGAGCATTTGATAAGACTTCCCGGTTTAAAAACCTGGTTTCCTGGTATTTGTGATACTTTGTTACCTTTTGGATAATACCATCATCTATACAAGCCACCACTACAGCATCCAGCGCATGGTGCTTGTCCCCTTCGTCCCGTACTTTGGTGAGACCCCAGCGCTTTCGTACATATGCGGTTACTTGTCCGTTTACACAAACCACAGGCTTTTTCCTGTCAGGATCTGCAAACAGCAGTTGATTACGGATATGTTCTTTAAGGCACCGGGTAATATACCTGGTATCGTTAAGGTTGCGTTCTTTAAATTCTTCAGCTTCTTGTTCACCAATCGACTTCCTAAGTAGGTTTTGTTTTTTTGGATAAGACAGTTGAAGGGTGCTAACCAGCGATAGGAATTTTTCCATTTTTTCCGGCTTGTCATGCAGGTATTCCAAGGGCAGGAGGTTTCCCTTCTGGCGGTTCTCTGCTGACTTGACCAGGACCTTATTGTTATAGCTGTCATTAAAACAAGTACTGTAAGGAATGATGTGGTCCACATCAGCGTACCCATCATCAAAGATTCTGCGCACATCCATTTTTTCTCCTGTGTAAAGGCAGTACCCGTCCTGTTCCTCAAAGAGTTTAAGTTTAACAATATCATTACCTTTTGGGGACATTATACCAAATTCGCTAACAATCCTTTGTCTAGCGTTATCATTTCTTTGCATGTTTTCTTCCATCTGCTTGGTAATCTCATTCCGTTCCCTGAAGTTCCTGGACATATCCCTGGCTAACTCAATATTGATGGCATCAGGGCTTCCGTATCGGTCTATTATTGCGTTAATGACTTTTACTGCCTGGGACAGTGCGCGTTTGACCACCGGGTTGGTGATGTACTCATCGTCAATTGGAAGCAGTTTACGGGTTTTGGTATTTTCGAGACCGTGAATGTTGTAGCCCGCTTCTGTGCAGGCTTTGTCATAATCAAGTCCGGATTCCATGTAAAGAATAATTTTCTTTAGGGCTTTCAATGATAAATGTCCAGCTTTACGGAAAGATAAGTCCAGCAGTTTTTCTACTGCTTGATTCTCAATACCCGCAGAAGACAGGTACTCTTTAATTTGTATATCATTCTTATAAACTGTTAACGCCCAGCCAATTTCATCAAGTGCTTCTTTACTTAATTTTTCAATATAACCTTTATGAATTTTGTCCAAGGCTTTGCGGATATCATGCCATGCCGTAAGTTTCACCAATGAGGATTTTTCAACATCTTCTTCACTTTTTCTACCGTAACTTATTCCCGAAAAAGAGTCATTGCCACCAAGGCTGAGTAGTTTGCGCACTGCAGAGTATTTAAGGTCAGTCTTATTGTACGCTTCTTCAAGGAGAAGTCGACGTTCGTCATCAGTAAGTTTCCTTATACCGGTGCCCGTAGTCCTAATTCGCATATTGTTTATTTTGGTTAAAAGCATGAACCGTTCAAAAGTATAAGAGGCTTTAACTGCCCTTTTTTCACCTTTTTCAAAGGTACATTCACCTAGCATTTTTTCAATCTGGTTACCTGCATAAGGACTGGGGAGCCCGGGTCCCTGGTCAAAGCTTCGCTGGGAACAAAATATTTTGATATATTCTTCTTGAATGGCCTCAGATGCACCGGCATTGCCAAATTGTCTCTGTGCTTCAAATAACTTTTCTATTTCTTGTACTAGGAGGTCTCTGGATAGTGTATGGCTGTATTCCTCGCTTTTGTTCCTTTTAGTCCGGGAAAACTTTTCGTCTTTGCACAGCATTTCGCCTACAGAGCGGTAGCCCTTTTCATTCATCAGTTTATTATTCTCTAGCACTGAAGTCAGCATTTTCCCTTCATCGGATTTCTTATTGGAGGTCTCTGATTTACGGTTTGATTTAAAACCTCGGCGCTTTGCAATATGAATCAGTATTCTAGCCCATTCTTTGGAAGTAAGCAACCTGTCAAGGCCTTCAGACCGCAATTTGTATACATCAGGCACTTGTAGGTTATCTTCATACATATGATGGATTTCATCAATACTCAATACCCCGGATTTTTCAATAAGTTGTTTAATTCGTTCCATGCGATAACGATGACGTCGTAAGCGCCTTCTCATAGAACGTTTTTCCCGTCTAGGCAGGGCAAGGGATGCCCCATCTTTGGGGTTTTCTGCTTTATCAAAGATACGGACCCCTAGGTCCCCTATACTGATCATTTGCCCGTCTAAAAGTATAACTGTTGCCCAACCGACTGAAGTAATACCTATATCAAGCCCAATCCTGTATGCCATTTCACCTTCGCCCCCTGTTCCATAATATGGATACACTGTAAGCTCATTATATAAAGCTATTGTATAATTATCAATGATTTTTCAGTTATTTGTGCTATTCTGTAATAAAAAAGAGATAAACCGGCCAACAAGTGACCGGTTTAGAGCTTTGCGGCATGTCGCCTTATTACAGCAACCTCCGCGAATCCTGATATGATATGCTTATTGTAATTATAATCAAAAAATACAAGTTTTGTCAATACTATGGAGGTAAATCCAATTGTATGAATCAATTTTTAAAGACGGCAGTATTAGGTTTGACAAAAGTGGCCGGGCTTTTCTTTTCTTATTTATCAGAAACCAGGTCTATAAGTTTGCTAGTGACCTAAATATAGGGTATGGGTGGCTTCGGCGGGTTTCCTTTGTTTCCATCGTCAGCCAACTAAACCTCAGCCCATGCGGAATGGGAGGGCGGAGCCACGGACGGCGGAGCCGCCCAGCGCCACGGCTCACCAACTTTCTCTCCAAAGCCAAGTCTAAACGTTTGGCAGAGTGACAGCTAAAGGGCATGGGTGGTCTCAACGGGTTTCCTTTGTTTCCATCGTCAGCCAACTTGACCTCGGCCTATGAGGAATGGGAGGGCGGAGCCACGGATGGCGGAGCCGCCCAGCGCCACGGATGGCGCTTGGGCGGGTGAAACCCTCCCATTCCTCATAGGCTGAGGTTTAGTTGGCTAGATGAGCACAAGAGAAACTTGTTGAGACCATCCATGCCCTAGTCACTCCAGCAAAATTTCAACCCCCCAAAACCGCATTTCAACCCCCCAAAACCGCATTATAGACCAGGTAGGTAGGTAATATATAGAATCCGGCGAACAGTTCCATCACGGGGGTGTAATTTATGGAACGCAAACGCCTAAACATTTTAGCGGTTGATGACATGGCCCCAATTTGCTGTCTCTTAAAGGCCATCATTGATAAAGAAGGTCACAACTCATACCGGGCTTTAGACGGGGCACAGGCGATCGATATTTTGGAAGCGGTTGATATTCATCTGGTCTTTTTAGACATTAAACTTCCGGTAGTGGATGGGATGGAGGTTTTGAAAAAGACCAAGGAAATGGCCAACCGCCCAAGATTTGTTGTAATGACAGGTTTAGCAGAGCCGGAAATTATTGATAGAGCTTTACGTTACGGGGCTTCTGGGTATATTGCAAAACCATTTAATATTGACGACATCAGGGGAATCATCCGCGAAACAGTCAAACATAAGGCCAGCAAAGAAGAATATTAATCTCATCAAAAAGGGGGTGTCCCACGTTGGGATACCCCCTTTGTTCATTAAACCGGCTAAGAATCAAGGACCCTTACAATTTTCAAATCAGGGCAGTCTAAAAGGTTAACTTCTATTGGTTCCTTCAGATGGACATTATTATCCCAGAAAAGACGAATTATCGGGCGCATAGGATCGGCGGTATTTTGTTTAATGACGACCCCCGACCGGCCGTCCTTTAGCACGACTTTGGTTCCCTGGGGGTAAAACGCGATTTTTTCGATAAAACGGTCCAGCACGCCAGGGTCAAACAGGATCCCCGAGTTGTCGATCAGATGCTGGCGAACTTTATTGACCGGGATTTTTTTGCGGTAACAGCGGTCATTAGTCATGGCGTCATAAACATCCGCTACCGCGGCGATGCGGGCAAATTCGAGAATATCGTTACCGCGAAGCTCTCTGGGATAACCGGAGCCATTGTACCGTTCATGATGCTGTAAGGCCACATGGGCAGATGTAACTTTAAATTCCGGAGTAGCCCTTAATGCCTCAAACCCATACCAGGTGTGTTGTTTGACGATTTGGTATTCCTCCTTTGTCAGCTTGCCGGGTTTATTAAGGATTCCTATGGGGATCTGGGTTTTGCCGATATCATGCAGGAGGACACCCAAACCGAGATCACACAGCCGGTCATAAGGATAATAGAGGATAATCCCAATCATGACGGAAATTACCGTGACATTCACAGAATGATAAAAAGTGTAATTGTCATGGAAACGAATATCAGATAAATTTAACAACAGATTTCTGGAACCGATAATATCGTCAATAATGTCTAAGACGACTTTTTTCGCTAAGGCCGCTTTAATGGGTTTACTATTTTTTATATCATCCGAGACTTCCTGGATGCAGAGAATCGCCTGCTGCCTGGTTTCTTCCGAAATACTCTCATCAGGGACAATATCATCCATCAGCCCATCATCAATAAATGCGGACGAGAATCCCATCTTTTTTAATCGCTCAAGATATTTTGTAGTGAGAACCGTACCTTCGCGCAAAAGGCTATGACCGTGGGCGCTGTATATTGCACGGGCTAATGTAGAACCTACCTTGATGCAGTCAAGAGTGACTTTTCTCATCTATTTACCTCTCTTTAATTTAAGTACTCAGGAATTCATGAACCGGAGTGTCAGTAAAGCAAAAAGATATACAATATCAATATCGGTCTAATGGAATTACCACTTTAGTATTTTTGTTCTCAAATAGTTAGCATAGCAGGATGCCCGTCCCTATGATAAAATACTTAGTGGGTGGTAATTATATCTAGAAGGTGGTTATATGCTTAAAGGCTTTGCTCTCTATTTCATTTTATCAATGCTGACGAGAAACCCATTTCTGGCTCTCATTCTTTTATTTGTTATTTATGCAGTGGCAGACAAAGCATATTTTGGGTTTTTACCTGATTTTATTGCTCCATTTAAAAGAAACAGCCGAATCAAAACTCTGTTGGCTGAATTGGAACTAAACCCCGCTAACGCCGACAGTGCTCAGGAATTAGGCGTATTGTATTTTGAAAAAAGAAACTATAACCGGGCTCTGCAGTTCCTGAAAAAAGCAAACGAAAAGGTATTTAATTCGCCCAGGTTGTATCTCTATATGGGGATGGCTTATATGGAATTAAACCGGTCGACAGAGGGCAAACAGGCTTTGGACCAAGCTGTGGGATTAGACCGTAAAGTTGGCCATGGTCTGCCGTATATTTACCTGCTGCAGTATGAATTAAAACGGTCGAACCATTTTTTTGATGAAATCAAGGTTTTGGAGGAGGGACTTGGCAGCTTCGCCAGCGCCGAAAATTTTTACCGGATGGGCGTCGTGTACAAAAAACAAGGTGACAGGCAAAAAGCCAGACACATGTTTGAGTGTGCCATCCAGGAATATTCCTATGTCCCTAAACGTCTTCGCCGCATCCACCGCAAATGGGCCGTTTTCTCCTGGATTAATAGGTTATGAAGTTTATTATACAGCAAAGGGCTGTTTTAACATTACAGTATAATTGAAAGGATGGTAATTATGAGCGAAAACCCTGTAGTGACAATGGAAACAGAGAATGGAGAAAAGATTAAAATCGAGCTTTATCCCGAGGTTGCCCCCAATACGGTGAGGAATTTTATATCACTGGTCCAAAAAGGTTTTTACGACGGTCTTTCGTTTCACCGGGTTATCCCGGGATTCATGATTCAGGGAGGCTGCCCTGAAGGAACCGGCGCCGGCAATCCGGGATACGGTATTAAAGGGGAATTTTCATCTAATAGATTTGCCAACAAACTGAAACACGACAGAGGTATTATTTCCATGGCCAGGACCGCGCTTCCTAACTCTGCCGGTTCCCAGTTTTTCATTATGGTGGCAGATTCTTTCCATCTGGATGGGGAATATGCTTCTTTTGGCAAAGTTATAGAAGGAATGGAGGAAGTGGACCGGATAGTCAAAGTAGAAAGAGACTTTAGGGACAGGCCCTATGCGAGTCAGATGATTAAAAAAGTAACAGTTGAAACCTATGGAGTGGATTATGGAGAACCGGAAAAAGTGTGATGCGGTTTTGTCCGGTACCGGAGGGTTGTCTGTAGGCGGCCGGGGTTGGGTATTTTAACGGGTTTCCCGCTCGCCGCCTGGCAATCTAAGCCGCCACCGGCCAGCCGCAAGGCAATGTCCCAGAACTTGATGGCTCAGAATGCATTCCTAATAAGATGGCCGCCTCCCGTTTCGAGAAACATGAAACTTACCGGCGGCCTTCGCCATCTTCAGACATGCTGGGACCCCTTGCCTTGCGGCTGGCCGGTGGCAGCAAGATTGCCAACGACGTCAGCGCAAGGGAAACCCTTATAAAATACCCAACCCCTCTGTAAATAACCTCCTGTACCGGCTGCAACCTTTAGGGGGAAGAGAGGAAATTATTTTAGAATCGAACGGGGCGAACCGTATCATAAGTATTGGTTTGGTTTGTCAAGAAAAATTTGCGACTTAGAAACTTCTGTGCAGGAAAAATGAACGACAACATAGAATACAAACATATGTTTGGTTGCTCCGAATGGGAAGTGGTTTGTTTTTCAAGGAGTGATTTCATTGAGTACCAAAAAATTTTTCGAAGAAACAAAGGAGCAATCGGTTGTTAAGGCTACAATAGTGTACAAATATTTCTGGGCATGGGCTAGGGTCATTATTCCTACCGTAAAAAAGTATGGTAACAAAGTGGCATACATCGATTTATTCGCGGGGCCTGGAAGATATAAAGACGGTTCAAAATCTACCCCTGTGCTAATTTTAGAAAAAGCAATTGATAATCCTGACATGAGACAAATGCTCGTGACAATTTTTAATGACGTAAATAAAAATAATTCGGGTTCACTTGCAAAAGCCATTGAAGAGATTCCCAGGATTGATAGTTTGAAATATGCTCCGCAGGTAGATAATATTGAGATCGGTGATGAAATTTCCAAGGTATTTGAAAAAACGAGCCTTGTTCCAACTCTTTTCTTTGTGGATCCATGGGGATACAAAGGATTATCGTTGCGCTTAATCAACTCCGTTTTGAAAGACTGGGGCAGTGATTGCATATTTTTTTTCAATTACAACAGAATAAACGCTGGATTAAGTAATCCTCTTGTAAAAGAACACATGGACGTACTATTTGGTGAAGAAAGGGCAAACGCATTAAGAAAGAGGCTTAATAATTTGAGCCCGTATGAAAGAGAAATGACAATAGTGGAAGAATTGGTCCATGCTCTTAAAGATTTGGGTGGCAAATACGTGCTGCCATTTTCTTTTAAAAACGACCGTGGGAACCGGACTAGCCACCATCTGATTTTCGTAAGTAAGAATTCTACAGGCTACGAAATAATGAAGGAGATAATGGCAAAGGAAAGTTCTTCAGCTAACCAGAATGTACCGTCATTTCAGTATAATCCTGTGGATAAACGGTATAAAGCGTTATTTGAATTATGTCGCCCGTTGGATGAGCTTGAAGAGATGCTCGTTAATGATTTTTCGGGACAAAGTCTAATCATGATTCAAATTTACCAAAAACATAATGTAGATAAGCCCTATATAAAAAAGAATTACAAAGATGCATTGCGAAATTTAGAGTCAAAAGGGAAAATCATTGCAGATCCTGCTGCTGAGAAGCGAAAGATAATAAGGGGAGAGATTACATTTGGGGATAAAGTGTTGGTATCTTTTCCTAAAAAGGGGTGAGGTAGATGGGGAGCAAATCTTCAATTGAATGGACTGAAAGTACATGGAACCCTGTAACCGGATGCACCAAAATCTCTGAGGGATGCAGAAACTGCTATGCCCTTACTATGGCAAAAAGATTAAAGTTAATGGGTAATACTAAATATGCAAATGGCTTTGACATTTCCCTTCATGAAGGTTGCCTCGATGATCCTATCAAATGGAAAAAGCCGGCTTTAATATTTGTGAATTCAATGTCTGATCTATTTCATGAAGATATTCCGCTAGAGTTTATTACAAAAGTATTCGATGTCATGAATAAAGCATCATGGCATAATTTTCAAATACTGACAAAGAGAGCAGAAAGGCTTGCTCAAGTAGCGAAGCACCTTAACTGGACACCCAATATTTGGCAAGGTGTTACAGTTGAGAGTGGTGAGCACAAAAATAGAATTGATTATTTGAGAGAGGTTCCAGCAAGAGTCAGATTTATCTCTTTTGAACCTTTGATTGGTGAAGTAAAAGACGTTGATCTTACAAGTATTGACTGGGCGATTGTAGGCGGAGAAAGTGGATTTGGGGCTAGAGAAATAAAGCAAGATTGGGTTTTAACAATAAAGGATGAATGTGAAAGACAAAGAGTACTTTTTTATTTTAAACAATGGGGTGGAGTTAACAAAAAGAAGGCTGGGCGTGTTCTTTTAGGGAAAACATGGGATGCAATTCCAGGTGTATTGTCAATGTAAATATCATATAACGCCAAAAACTCCTGCCAGGGTTTTTTATAAAACTCTGGCAGGAGTTTGTTCTGATTACTCCTTATCTAAAACTACCTTCGCTTGTTCTTTTCCTTGACAGACTTTGTTGCTTGTTTCATAGCACCCATGCTGCCAAACATTTTATTGATTTTTTCCTGCTCAAGCTGGCGTGAGTTTAGCCCTTGGTACCTCATTTCAGTCTGAAGCTTGTGGTAGCTGCTAAGACGTTTTGCGGAGAGAATACCTTGTTCAATTGCTTCCCTTACAGCACACCCCGGTTCCTGGCGATGCGTACAATCATTAAAGCGGCAGTTTTGGGCCAGTTTCTCTATGTCGGCAAAAGACTTGGACAAGTTAGCGCTCTCAATTTGCAGTTCACGCATGCCGGGAGTGTCTATGACCAGACCGCCGTCCGGGAGAGCGATCAGCTGTCTGTGGGCGGTGGCATGCCTACCCTTATCGTCTCCACGGATTTCTCTGGTAGTAAGTATTTTTTCACCCAATAAACGGTTGATTAATGTAGATTTTCCGACGCCTGATGACCCTATGAAGGCAATGGTTTTACCTTTGTTAATATATTTGTTTACTGCTGTATGTCCGTCATCGTCCATGCTTGTTGTTACGAGTACATCTACCCCTAAAGCAGAGGAATACACTTCTGAAAGTTTGGCCGGTACATTGCTGCACAGGTCTGACTTTGTCAGGATGACGACAGGGGTGGCCATGCTGTCCCACGCGATGGACAGGTATCTTTCTAATCGACGCAGATTAAAATCGTTATTTAGGGACATACAGATAAAAACAGTATCAATATTAGCGGCTACGCCCTGGCTTTGATTGGATGTGCCTGCCGCCTTGCGTTTAAACAAGCTTTTGCGGCGAAGGATGAGGTGAATGATGGCATTGCCACCGCTGTCATCGACACGGTCCACCATAACCCAGTCCCCAACAACCGGATAGTCTGAGGTATTTCTGGCCCTATATCCCATTTTTCCAGAAACCTCGGCCTGCATCTCACCGTTTTCTGTAACGACTTTGTATATATCCTTGTGTTGTACTGATACCCTTGCCAGGTATAGGCCTTCATGCATAGCAGCTTCCTGCTCAAGGCGCTCGGTTAGGCCAACTTTATATAAATTCACTTTAGTCATTTTTAATTGTCCTCCCTATTTTTGCTGTTGACCAATCGGGGAGGGCAGATAGTACTCTATTCTGCAAGCACCTCCCCGCATGATACCGACTCAGTTTTATATGATTTAAACATTAAATCATCTCCCTTCATTTTATCTTTAGTATATCACATTAGGGGAAAACTGCAGATAGAGTGTTCCGCAAATGACCGCATAGAATTTAGCCGTTTTTCACTAAGTACAAATAATTTTAAATAAACTTTATTATTATTGGGAAAAGATATGTTACATAAAAGATTTTAACTACAAAAGGGCTTTTATAATATTGATCGTTATAGGAGGTTTTTATATGTCTGGTCAAAAGGACGAGAAATTAAAAGAGGCTTTACAGAGAGAGCTTGAAAAAGATGTTAATCTTAAGGGGTATGCTCTGAAAGGCGATATAGTGGAAGGAGAAGCACAATTACTAGGTATTGTAGATACACTGGCTGAGAAAGGGCATGCTGAAAATATCGCGAAAAGCATTTCCGGGATAAAAATAGTTGATAATAGTATATCTATCAGTACGGATGGCGATATTACCGATGGTTCTGTGGACTTCGAAGTGGCGGAAGAGCTAAATGCTAATCCAAATGTAAACTTGAAACATATCGGCGCTAAAAGTACCGAAGGCATAGTTACTCTGGTAGGAAATGTTACAGATCCAAATGAAATAGAGGAAGCACGCGATTCCGCGAGCAAAGCCCGCGGTGTTACTAAAGTTGAAAGCCAGGTAAAAGTACAAGAACCAGAGATGAATTTACATCAAATATTTCATAGTCAGGTAAACAATGATTACGAGGACTAATTAGGCTCCTCAGTGTCTTTAACAATAATTTCAGGATCTCCGGTAATTTGGAGGTTCACTTTTTGTATAAGACAAAAAACACAAAAACAGTTAGATTTACTTGACATACTGCCACTTTTTATAATAAAATATATGCGTGACTTTATAAACAATTAGTCCAAAGCCCCGGACTATTTGACATTGCCTGCTATTGGTAGATGGCGGCAAGATATCTGAGTGCAAGGAGGGAAAAAAATGTCTACTTTTATGGCAAAACCAAATGAAGTTATCAAGAAATGGTACATTATAGATGCCGCAGGAAAACCTCTGGGCCGGGTAGCCACTGAAATAGCCCGGGTCCTAAGGGGAAAACATAAACCGATTTTTACCCCCCATGTTGATACCGGTGATTTCGTAATCGTGATTAACGCTGAAAAGGTTGTCCTTACAGGCAAAAAGCTGCAGCAAAAACTTTATGTCCACCATACCGGGTATCCAAGTGGTCTTAGGACAATGCCTTACGAAAGACTGCTCAGAGAAAGACCCGAACTGGCGATTGAAAAAGCCGTCAAAGGCATGCTGCCCCATAATCGGCTGGGGCGTGCCCAGGGACGCAAACTGAAGGTATACAGAGGGACAGAACATCCCCATATGGCTCAACAGCCGGAAGTATGGGAATTTGCGGTTTAAGTAACGGGAAGGAGGAGAAAGAGTGGCACAAGTGCAATTTCAAGGGACAGGTCGTAGGAAAAACGCCATAGCACGTGTAAGGCTGGTTCCCGGCGAGGGAAAACTGGCTGTTAATTCCAGGCCGTTAGATGAATACTTTGGCAAAAAGACTCTCGAGATGATTGTCAGACAGCCTCTTGAGTTAACCAATACCGGTGGTCAGTATGATGTTTTAGCTAAGGTTGAGGGTGGCGGCACCACCGGTCAGGCCGGAGCTATGAGACTCGGCATCGCCCGTGCTCTGATTAAGGCTGACCCGAATCTGCGTAGTGCGTTAAAGAAGGCTGGTTTTTTGACGAGAGACCCGAGGATGAAGGAAAGAAAGAAATATGGCCTCAAGGGAGCCCGCCGGGCCCCCCAATATTCCAAACGTTAATTTCTTGGAAGGTTTACACCTTCCTTTTTTTATTTTCCCAATAATTTCTGTGTAGAAACTGTACAGTCAAAAGAGGAATATATATACCAAAAGTAACACCGAAAGGAGAACAGAAATGTCCTCCTTTTTCATTTTGTATAATATTTGACAAGGCCGGAGTAAATTGCGTAGGCCAGTTTTCGCTGGTAAGCCGGGTCTTTCAAAAGTTCAGCTTCCGCTGGATTGGAGATAAAACCTATTTCAATGATTACAGCCGCTATTTTTGTATTCCGGGTTGTAAAATAGTCTGCCGCCTTGGCTGCCCTTGTCGTATTACCCATGATTCTGGTTAATTCTGATTGGATGGCCTCGGCCAGCTTCTTGCTTTCATTCTCGTTCCTCTGGTAAAAAATTTGAGCCCCCCGCCACCGGGAAGATGGAAAGGCATTTACATGAATGCTTAGGAACAGGTCAGCCCCGTTGTTATTGGCTAGTTCGACCCGCTTTGACAGATCCTCTACCTTTCGCGCGGACGGCCCACCTGTTTCAGGTGAACTGAGATCTATATCTGATTCCCTTGTCATGATAACCTTGGAGCCTGCCTGATTTAACAATTTGCGGAGCCTTTGACTGACCTGCAGGACAATATCTTTTTCCCTCAGGCCCTGATATCCCACAGCGCCTGGGTCAATCCCGCCATGGCCTGGGTCAATGACAAACACCCTGTTGGCGACAGCCCAGGAGGTTGCCGAGACTGCGCGGTTTACCGCCAGAACTGAGTTAATCCCGGCAAATACTAAGGCAGTAGTAAAGATTAGCACCCCAAAGTAATATTTTTTAAGGTGAAAAGTCCTTATGTAGACTAACCGCAAGTTAACCCTCCTTTACCTGGCAGCAGATCATGATGTACCGTGATATTTCTGTTTGTGAAGGCTTGAACACGATGCGATGAGTGTCCGCATTTTTATTAACTTTATGCGGTTAGGGTGAAAGTTATGATGTTAAGAAAAGGGTGTAACCAGCAGGATTTTCCTGCTGGGCAAAGAAATATCACATAAATAATATTACGAGGAGCTAAAATAGAAACAAAAGGAGGGAATAATTTGGGTAACGTAGTTTTTTGCGGAGTTGCTCCCCATCCACCGATATTATTGCCTGAGGTGGGGGGTAAAGAATCCGGGAAGGTGTCTGCCACATTTAAAGCCATGGAAAAGTTCGCCGGCCTGATCGCAGAAAGTGGCGCCGAAATCATAGTAATCATATCTCCGCACGGTACCGTATTTCAGGATGGGATAGCCATAAACGGCAGTGAAATCCTGACCGGGGATCTGAAGATGTTTAGGGCTGACCTGGATTTTGAATATAATAACGACCAGGATTTGATCCGGGAAATTATGATTCAGGCCGGACGATTCGGCATAATGTCTGTAGAAATAGATGACGGATTGGCAGAGGAATATGGTGTTTCTGTCAAACTGGATCATGGAGTGCTTGTTCCGATGTATTTCCTGGACAAGGCCGGGATAGACCTGCCCATGGTTTCAATTTCGATGGCTCTTCTACCTTTTGAAGAGCTGTATGCCTTCGGTACTGCTCTGAAAAAAGCAGCTGCCCTTAAAAAGAAAAAAGTAGCTCTGATAGCCAGTGGAGATATGTCTCACCGCCTTATCCCAAGCGCCCCGGCCGGTTACTCCCCGCAGGGGGCAGAGTTTGACAGAAAAATAGTGGACCTGCTGAAAAACAAGGATTTCAAAGGGATTATAAACATAGATCAGAATATGGCCAAGGAGGCCGGAGAATGCGGGCTCAGGTCTATCATCATGATGCTGGGCGCCTTAGACGGTGAAGATGTTAAGGCTGAGGTTCTCTCATATGAAGGTCCTTTTGGAGTGGGGTATATGGTGGCTTATTTAAGCCCGCAGGGCAGCAGTACTGAGAGCCTTCTGGAAACGTTATTTAGTGAACGTAAAGAAAAAATTGAATCACAAAGAGCCGGGGAAAGTGAATTCGTGGCTTTGGCCAGAAAGGCTTTAGAGGCTTATGTAATGGACGAAAAAAGGATTTCATCAGACAGTGGAACCGGTCCCTTATTCCGGGAGAGGGCAGGGGTGTTTGTTTCCTTGAAAAAACACGGACAGCTGCGCGGGTGTATTGGAACGATTAGGCCGACAACGCCGGACATTAGCAGCGAGATAGTAAATAATGCTATCAGTGCGGGTACCGGTGACCCGCGGTTTGACCCTGTAGGGCCTGAAGAACTTGACGACCTGGTTTACTCGGTTGATGTGCTAAAACCACCGGAGCCGATCAAAGGATTGGATCAGCTTGATGTCAAACGCTACGGTGTTATAGTTCGCAGTGGAAGGAAATCCGGATTGTTACTGCCCAATCTGGAGGGAATTGATTCTGCAGAGCAGCAGGTGGCTATCGCCCGTCAAAAAGCAGGGATCGGTCAGGATGAGCCTGTCCAGTTGGAACGGTTTGAGGTAATCAGGTATCACTAAAACGAGAACTCTGTATCGGGGGGGGAATTATGAAGCAGGCCATGTTTTGGGAAAAAACACAGGATGATAAAATCCAATGCCTGTTATGTCCACAGAAGTGCAAAATCGCATCCGGTCGCAAAGGGTTTTGCCGTGTCCGGCAAAACGAAGACGGGGTTCTATACACAATAAATTACGGTAAATGCTCTTCCTGTGGAATGGACCCTATCGAAAAAAAACCGCTGTATCATTTTTACCCGGGGTCGTACATTTTTTCGGCCGGCACATTCGGGTGCAACCTGCGCTGCGGGTTCTGCCAGAACTGGACAATAGCCCAGGGAGACCCGGAAACAACGGCAGTTTCGCCTGAAAAGCTCGTTGAAATTGCCTCCGCCGGGCGCCAGGGGCATCACTCGGTGGGGATTGCCTATACGTACTCGGAACCATTTATGTGGTACGAATTTGTCATTGATACTGCAAAGGCCGCCAGGGAGGCCGGTTTAAAAAATGTCCTGGTGACAAACGGCTTTGTGAACCCCGAGCCGTTAGCTCAGATATTACCTTTTATTGATGCTATGAATATAGATGTCAAGGGGTTCAGTGACCAATATTACAACGAGACGTGTAGCGGGGAACTGGACCCTGTTTTGGAAACGGTTGAATCAGCGAGCAAACACTGTCACGTTGAGGTAACCACACTGCTCGTCACCGGGCTGAACGATTCCGAACAGGAAATTTCCGATCTGGTTGATTGGTTGTCTGGGGTTGATAAAGAAATCCCCCTCCATTTTTCACGCTATTTCCCAAATTACAAAATGGACCTACCGCCTACTCCGATCTCCACTATGGAACGGGCCAGAGAAATAGCGGGACGCAAACTGAGTTATGTTTACCTTGGGAATGTTCCCGGATCAGAGGGGAGCAATACTTACTGCCCCCAGTGCCGGGAACTCCTAATCAGCCGTCAGCGCAACGGAGCGGCAGCAGAAGGGCTGGAAGACAAAAAATGCCGCCAGTGCGGACGGCAAATCAATATCATCGGTGATTTTAGCCAGTTTTAGGTAGGTTTTAGGAAGCACGTTTTAGGTAATCAGGGAGGATATAACTTCCCCGGCCGCACGTATACCCGAGGTTATGGCGCCCTCGATACCCGGGCCGCCCAGATAGTCCCCGCAGAACGAAATATTTGAAGGCTTTTTCTTCGTAAGATAATTTCCGATTTCCCTGACCCGGCCCGGAGGAAAACACGGCAGGGCGTGTCGCCAGTAGTAGTCTCTACGTTCGACAACCCTCTGGGAAAGCCCGGGAACATAATGTTCGGCTAATTTCAAGAGGTCAGGAGAATTTGCGTTGTTTGTTGGAACCCCAGCCAGAACACCGGAGCTGCTTTTTTCCCCAGCTGAAATAATTGTGGCGGAAGTCGGCCTGTGCGGTGCGGTTTCAGTATTTTGACCAAATGATATGGAAGTCAGGCCGGCCTCGCCCGGTCCGAAGATATAACCATACAGGCCCTTTACCAAAGGGCTTGACAGGACGAGACAGGTTACCGAAACCCCGATAAAATGGGCAGTATTGAGAAAATCGCAGCTATCCCGGCCAATTGCCCCAACCGGGTCTGCTAATAGCGAAAGCGCCGCCTGCGGCGGTACAGCGAAAACAACCCTATCTGCGGACAGGGTTGTTTTATTTCCTTCAGGCAGGGCTGCTTCGACCGCTATCCCATTCGGGCTAAGCTCCACCATTGAGGCAGACGTATTTTTCATCACCTTAACCGCTTTAGCCAAAGCCATCGGGAGTTGGGACAGTCCTCCCCGGAGGGAGTTAATCCGGCATTTGTAGGGCGCCCTAATTAGAGTCAAAGGGACAAGGCGGGATATGTGGCGGGCTGGTTGAAAAAACAAAGCCATTGAAACGGGGTCAAAATATTGTTGGACGAACTCGGACCCCAGAAAACTTTCAGCCCATTCCCCGAAACTCATATCGTCAAGGGTTTCACCTTCGGCCAGATTAGAAATATTAAGTCTCGACCGATGTGACCAGAGAAAGAATCCCAGCTTCACGAGGGCTATCCTTTTGAGCCATGATAAAGTACTAAATCTCGGATAGAGACAGATTGGGGAATGTCGGCATAAAGGGTATCTGGTCTGGCCGTTGATGACATCAACGCGCATTTTAATGGGGAGTATACTCCGCAATAGTCCTATTTTGCCAAGTAAGTCGTTCGTTTGGGGGTACATCGCGCCGATGAACTGGGCCCCGCACTCCCATGATATCCCTTCATATGAATCGCTTTTAACACGGCCTCCTACATAACTTTCTTTTTCTATGACGGTGACGTCTATCCCCGCCCGGGCTAAACAGTAAGCGGTCGTAAGTCCGGAAAGCCCTGCTCCAATCACAAGAACCCGCATCTAAATTTTTACTCCCTAAATTTTGTTTCTTCACTGCGGCTATATAATTCCCTGTAACCCAGGACTTATACAATGGGGATTCCCCATCTATAAAAAGTCTAATTCGCGGTTGGTTTAGGGAACAGCCGAGTTGGATATACTTTTAACAGATCAAGGCGAACTGAAATAGTTCACCTGGGTTGACCGGAGAAATCGGCACGGAGGTGAGTTTGTGGACCACAGTCAAACTCTTAGGGAAATAAATAACCGTTTGGAATTGTACAACTTATTCATAAAAGTTGCTAAGAAAATGCGGGCTGAGAAAAAGCGGATACGGTAGTCTTGATTTACGCGGATGCGAAAGCCTCCGCATTTTTTGTTCGAATATGGAAATTATAAAACTAATAGGGTTTGCAGCTACCTCTGAGGGGGAAATCATCTTGCTTACCAGGCGGCAGTTTATTAAATTGGCCACGGCAGCTACAGCTGCGCTGCAGCTGTCAGATTATCTGATACCCCAGCTGGCCGAGGCCTTTGCCGGTAAAAAGAAACCTCCGGTTATCTGGTTGGAGATGATGACATGCACAGGAGATTACCTGTCTGTTGCCAATACCCTGCACCCAAATATGCGGGAAATACTATTTGATACTATTGACCTGTACTTTAGCAATACAACTATGACCGGGGATGGATCCAAGGCAATTGACGCCCTGATAGAAACCGTGGAACGGGAAAAAGGGGAGTTTATCCTTATTGCGGAAGGCACAGTTCCTCTTAAAGCAGGCGGCAAATATGGCGCCATAGGCCACCACAGGGACGGCAGGCTGTTTACAGACTTGGAAGCGATAAAATATGTGGCTCCCAAAGCCAAGTACATTATGGCCGTTGGCACCTGCGCCTCATTTGGCGGACCTTATGCGGCCTATCCTAACCCGTCAGGTTCGGCGCCTGTACATAAGGTGGTGGACCAGCAGGTTGTCAATGTCCCAGGCTGCCCGGTACATCCCGACTGGGCGATAGGGACCCTGACCCACCTGCTTTTATATGGGATTCCTAATCTCGATGCATTTAACCGGCCTACGGTCTTTTTTGGGCAGAGGATTCATGACTGGTGCCCGAGGAGGCAGCATTTCGATAACGGGGTTTTTGCCAAACATCCCGGTGAGGAGAAATGCACATATAAAATCGGGTGCAAGGGTCCGGTAACCTTTGTGGACTGTCCCACGAGGCAGTGGATTGGTGAGCATAACAGCTGGCCGGTGGAGGCCAATTCTCCGTGCATCGGGTGCGTAAACCCAGACTTCCCTGACGGGATGTCCCCATTTTATGCCCACATGTCTAATCCAAACTTTTTGGGGGCCAGGACTACTTCTGACAAAGTAGGGTTAGGAGTGCTGGGCCTCACTGCCGGTGGAATCGGTACTCATCTCCTGACCAGTGTTATTACCGGAAGGTATGGGAAACACATGGTCGACGGGACTGAACCACGACCGGAAGGGGAAATCCATGATGTCAGGAAGCACTCCGGTGATATTCCCGGCGGCCCCGTAAAAGAAGTTGTCTTCCTGCCGCAGGGCAGGGTTAAAGATGTCCACCTTAAAAGGTACTACGTCAAAAAGGAATCTGTTATAAAAAGCCGACAGAATCAGAAAAGGTGATCACATTGGGAGAAAAAATTCGCATCAGCCCCATGACCCGGATCAACGGTTTTTGGAACATTGAAGTACTGGTTGAAGGCGGACAAGTCAAAGATGCCTGGAGCAGCGGAATATTTTTTCGGGGATTAGAGGTGATTTTGCGCGGCAGGGACCCCAGGGATGCGGCCTACTTGACGGAACGCATCTGTGGCATATGTTCCACCGCCCATGCCATAGCGTCTTCTCACGCCATTGAAAACGCGCTTAAAATCGAAATCCCCAAAAATGCGATTCTACTGCGAAATCTCAGTCTTGGAGCTGACATGCTGCAGAATCATATCAGGCATTTTTACCTGATGACAATTTTTGATTTTTTAAAAGGCCCGGACAGGCCGCCTTTCATCCCGAGGAGTGAGGCAGATTTTCGCCTTTCCCAACCTGAAACGGACCGGATAATGGAAAGCTACCGGCAGCATTTTGAATTGGCCAGGCTGACTCATGAAATGGTCACTGTCTTTGGTGGGAAAGCCCCGCACCAGCACGGTATAGTGGTCGGGGGGGTGACCACCCCCCCGACGGTGGATAAAATCCAAAAGTTCATGGGCATGCTCGAACTGGTTTTGGCGTTTGTAGGTGATAAATTCATTCCAGACCTGGAAGTCCTGGCGCGCAGGTATGAGGATTATTACAAGATAGGGCAGGGCTATGGGAACCTTCTGGCTTACGGTAACTTTAGGATTCCCAGCAGTCCGGGCTTGTTTGTAATGCCTTATGGTGTTTATACCGGAGGCAGGTTTGAAAAGTTTGATTCAGCAAAAATCCTGGAACATGTACATAAATCCTGGTATATTCAGGACCAACCCAGAAACCCCGTTAATGGAAAAACCGTTCCTGACCCGGACAAGGACGAGGCCTATTCATGGGTGAAAGCCCCCAGATATGACGGGAAAGCTTTTGAATCAGGCCCTCTGGCCCATCTCTGGATGAGAGGGGACTATAGGAGGGGAATTTCGACAATGGACCGGCTGATGGCCAGGGCCCTGGAAGCAAAGTTCGTAGCGGAATTAATGAAACAGTGGCTCAAGGAACTGGAAATCGACAGGCCTATCTACCAGCCTTACGAGATGCCGGACGAAGAGTTTGAGGGAGTTGGATACACCGGCGCTATGAGGGGGGCTCTGGGCCACTGGGTAAGGTTTAAGGGCCAGAAAATACTGCATTACCAAATTGTTACCCCTTCAGCTTGGTACTGTTCCCCCCGGGATGACAATGGCGCTAGGGGACCAATTGAAGAAGCTCTGGTTGGCACACCTATTTCCGATACCGAAAATCCCATCGAAGTTGGCCGGGTGGCGCGGGCTTTTGACCCGTGCCTGGCATGTGCTGTCCATCTTGTTAAAATCGATGGGGAAAGAATCAGGAATACACCGGGGGAGTAAGAATGACAGAAAAGGTGTTGAGACAATCAAGATTGAACAGGATATTTCACTGGCTTTTTGCGCTAAGTGTACTCTTGCTGATTATTTCGGGTTTTTCGACGTACTGGACTCCTAGTGTGAGTCACAGTATGGCAGCCCATAGTATGGTTCACCGCAGCTTGGGCTTTTTTGCCACCGGTCTGTTTTGGGGGTGGGTATATTATCATATTGTTACCCAATCCTATAGGGATTTTTGGTTTCGCGCCCGGGAAATTGGGGACTTAAAAGGTTTGTTCGCTTACTATTTCTTTTTTCGCAAGAATCTTCCGCGGTATGGTAAGTATAATCCAGGACAAAAGTTGATTTACACCGGCTGGGTTTTCGGGTTTCTTTTTCAGTCCGTGACAGGACTGCTCTTATATACGGCTAATTTCGGAAATATCCTGCCATTTCCCATTACTCTTCAACAGCTGCGCTTTTACCATTATGCTGTCGCTCTATGGTTTCTGGGGACTGCACCCCTTCATATTTATCTGGCTGCCACAGAGGACCCCGCCAAACTGCAGGCTATGTTAACAGGATGGGTCCGTAAGCGGTAGCGCTCGGGTTTATCTTGCAGAGGTTGTTTCAATTGGGGCAGACTCTGTTTTTGTATTTTCTAGCCTGAGCAAGGCCGGGGGTGGTATATTCCTCTGGGCGGGCTACATTCAGCCGACCTTGAGGATTCATTGATATGTAGCCACTCACGCTGCGCGCTCGTGGGTC
>PGZN01000037.1 GCA_002840165.1 Firmicutes bacterium HGW-Firmicutes-8 | reverse complement strand
AGATACTCCTTCAGTTGTCGGTCTTCTTCCCTGATAAGGTCAAATCATCCTTGTCATGATTTCCGGGAAGGTAAAAGCACAAAACTATTTACAGACCCGTAGTAAAGGAAGGTTCGCGCCTGCGGCGCGAACCTTCCTTTCTCATATAAATATTATGCAGCTAATATTACTCGCACCTGTCAACTACCTAAGATGCTTCAACGCCTTCCGCCCTATATCCTTCCTGTACTGCACGCCGTCCCAGGTTATCTTCTCAACAGCCTTATAGACGTTGCTGATGGCCTCCGGAATCGTTTTGCCAAGAGCAGTGACGCCCAGGACGCGGCCGCCGTTCGTGACGATTTGGCCGTCTTTGGCGGCGGTGCCGGCGTGGAATACGGTGGCCCCGGCGGCAGCGGCTTCATCGAGGCCGGAAATAACTGCCCCTTTGGAGTAGCTGCCGGGATAGCCGCCTGCAGCCATAACTACACAGACAGCTGATTCCTCATGCCATTTGATATCCATCCCGGCCAGTTTCTTATCGATTATCGCTTCGATGATATCAACCAGGTCGGTTTCCAGCCTGATTAAGACGGCCTGGGTCTCCGGGTCGCCGAAGCGGGCATTGTATTCCAGGACTTTGGGGCCGTCTTTAGTAATCATCAACCCGGCGTAGATAACACCTTCATATGTCCGTCCCTCGGCCCTCATCCCTTCAATCGTAGGGACAAGGATTTTATCAAAGACAAAGGGCTCCAGGTCTTTCGTGTACACCGGGGCCGGGGAATATGCCCCCATCCCGCCGGTATTCGGGCCTTCATCATTGTCGAAAATACGCTTATGATCCTGTGACGAGACCATCGGGATGACGGCTGTGCCGTCTGTAAAGGCCAGGATGCTGACCTCTTCCCCCTCCAAGTACTCTTCCACCACGAGGCGGTTCCCTGAATCCCCAAAAGCCCTGTCCTCCATAATCAACTTCACAGCATCAAGGGCTGCCTGCTCGTCCATAGCCACAATAACACCCTTGCCTGCAGCCAGGCCATCGGCCTTAACGACACAAGGGGCGCCGTTTTCCCTGATATAGGCAGCAGCTTTGGCGGCATCGGTAAAATCGGCATACCCGGCTGTGGGGATATTGTATTTGGCCATTATCTCTTTAGCCAGAACCTTGCTGCCCTCAAGGGCTGCGGCTTTCTGGCTGGCGCCGAATATCCTCAGGCCGGCGGCCCTGAACTTATCAACAATGCCCAGGGTCAGAGGCGCTTCCGGACCGACGACAGTCAGGCCAATACCCTCATCGAGGGCAAACTTCAAAAGGGCGTCAACATCTTCAGCTCCGATTTTGACACACACAGCTTCCCCAGCCATCCCGGCATTGCCGGGCGCACAATAAACCTCAGTCACCCTGGGGCTCTGTTTCAGTTTCCAGACGAGGGTATGTTCACGTCCCCCGCCGCCGACAACTAATACTTTCATGTAGAGTAATCTCCCCTTTTCAGTGGGGAGTGGAGAGTGGAGAGTGGGGAGTGTTAGATCCCCCCGCTACTTACCGCTTCTCGTTACTGCCCACTAATCTCTATTGATTGTTAACTTATTTTTAGTAGAAAAACCAACGCATATGGCACCCGGAGTGGTTTTTCACTATCCACTCTCCACTCTCCACTCTCCACTCACCACTAATTTAAAGCCTAGTTCTTGTTCAGGAGCTTGTTTAAATATGTACTGATATATGAGTCATACTCGGCTGTATGGGTAAAAGCCTCGGCAGCCAGCTTAAAACGGGTTTCGGGGCTCACCGCGCCTTTTTCCTTGAGTTCAGCAATAACTTCGGCATACCTTCCAGGATTAACGACAATTGTCACACTTTCGAAGTTCTTGGCTGCAGCCCTAACCATGGTGGGGCCGCCGATGTCAATGTTCTCAATCGCATCCTGTAAAGTAACATTTGGTTTGGCGATCGTCTCTTTAAACGGATACAGGTTTACAGCTACCAGATCAATCGGCCCGATATTATGTTCCTGCAGCTGAGCCATGTGCTCCGGTGTTCTCCTGGCTAAAATGCCCCCGTGGATATAAGGGTTTAATGTCTTCACCCGGCCGTCCAGGATTTCCGGAAAGCCCGTGATTTCGGTCACATACCTGACCGGGACGCCGGCTTCCTTGATTGTCTTGAACGTCCCCCCGGTCGAAACGATTTCAAAGCCCAGCTCATTCAGGGCCCGGGCAAACTCAACACACCCGGCCTTGTTTGATACACTGATTAATGCACGCTTACTCAAAATTAAATGCCTCCTTCTTTAGTTGCTAGTTGCTAGTTGCTAGTTGCTAGTTCCTAGTATTAGCTTAATTTTTTACGCAGCAACTCACAACTAGCAACTTTTTTTGTTTCGCGGCTAGCAGCTAGCTACGGTGGCTAGTTAGTTTTTAGTTTTCTAACTAGCAACTAGCAACTAGCACCTAGGAACTAATCCGCACTCTCCGGCCCTCCACTGTAAGTCTACCCTCGACGTAAAGCTGAATGGCTTGAGAGTAGATTTTATGTTCTTCTTTTAATATCCGGGCGGCCAGGGTATCTTCATCATCGCCTTGCATTACAGGAACGACAGCCTGGACAATAATCGGCCCGGTATCCATCCCGCCGTCGACAAAGTGCACCGTACAACCGGAAAAACGCACCCCATAGTCGACCGCATCCCTCTGTCCATGTGCCCCGGGAAATGACGGTAAAAGCGCCGGATGGATATTCATAATCCGGTTTGGAAACGCCTCTAACAGCGGTTCCCTCACTATGCGCATATAACCGGCCAGAACGACTAGTTCCACCCGGTTCTCTTTTAAGCATTCCACGACAGCTTTTTCGTATTCCTCTTTGCCTGAAAATTCCTTTGGGTTAACAAATACCCCTAGTATGTTATGGTTCTTGGCCCTTTCCAGGGCAAAGGCTGTATGCTTGTCACAGATTACTACTCCAACTTCCGCATCCAATTTTCGGGATTCGATGTTATCAATGATAGCTTGCAGGTTTGAACCACGCCCTGACGCCAGCACACCCACGCGCAGCTTAGGCAATCTTCACACCTCCTCCGGCCTGTATTCGACTACAGCTTGTCCTTGTTCCACTTTTCCAATCAGGTAGGCCTTCTCACCCCTCCCCCCCAGGTCTGCCATCACAGCCTCTGCCTGGGCAGCCGGGACTACGAGAACCATCCCGATCCCCATATTAAAAGTCCGGTTCATTTCCTCAACGGCTATGTTCCCCGTTTTCTGAATGAGGCTGAAAACCGGTTTCCCCGGCCAAGCCAGGGGGTTTAAGACAACTTTACAGCCGGCCGGTAATATGCGTGGAATATTCTCGGATAACCCACCACCCGTGATATGGGCCATGCCCCTGATTTCGTATTTCTCAAGGAGGGGAAGAATCTGTCTGACATAGATTCTCGTCGGTTCCAGCATCTCTTCTCCTACCGTCCGCCCCAGTTCCTTAACAAATGAACCCACCTGCCAGCCCCCTGCTTCCAGAAGCGCCTTCCTGGCCAGGGAGTAACCGTTGCTGTGCAGCCCTGATGAAGGCAGCCCGATTACCATATCACCGGCTGTAATCTTACTGCCGTCTATAATCTTAACCCTGTCTACAACACCGACTACAAACCCGGCTAAATCATACTCCCCGGGGCTGTAAAACCCGGGCATCTCCGCCGTCTCCCCGCCGATTAAGGCACATCCGGCCTGGCAGCATCCCTCGGCGATGCCTTTAACAATGTCAGCGACCCTTTCCGGGACTAGTTTACCTACTGCCAGGTAATCGAGGAAAAACAGGGGTTCGGCCCCCTGGACCAGGACATCATTGACACACATCGCCACCGCGTCTATTCCTATTGTGTCATGCCTGTCCACCATAAAAGCAACCATCAGTTTTGTGCCAACCCCATCCGTGCCTGATGCGAGGACGGGGTCTTGATATTTCGCCGCATTAAGGGCAAAAAGGCCGCCGAAACCGCCCAGGTCAGTGAGGACCTCGGGACGGAACGTCCTTTTCACATGCCTCTTCATCAAGTCCACAGCCTCAGCCCCGGCATTTATATCCACACCGGCATCGGCGTAAGTCATTCCTTTTACGTCACTCATCCCTGTTCCCCCTACTCAAGAATAAACTTGCCGACTTTTTCCGTCTTTGGAATATCAATTGGGTAGTCCCCGTCAAAACATGCTGTACAGAACAGGTTCCGGGGGCTGCCAAAAATCCCAAGCAGGCCTTCCAAGCTAAGGTAGTGCAGGCCGTCGGCCCCAATACATTTTCTGATTTCTTCAACAGGCAGTTTGGCCGCAATCAGCTCATTCCGATCAGAAATATCTATTCCATAGTAACATGGCCAGAGAATCGGCGGAGAACTCACACACATATGGACTTCCGTGGCCCCGGCATCCCTCAGCATATTGACCATTTTGCCACAGGTGGTCCCCCTCACGATAGAGTCATCAACCATTAGCACGCGTTTATCCTTGAGGATACTCCTAATCGGGTTCAGCTTCAGCTTGACAGCCAGGTCGCGCATCGCCTGGTCAGGCTGGATAAATGTCCGGCCGATATACCTGTTCTTCATCAGCCCTTCTTCAAACGGGATCCCCCGTTCCAGGGCATAACCGCGGGCCGCGGTAGTGCCGGAATCGGGAATGGCAATAACAATATCAACATCAACCGGATATTCCCTGGCCAGCTGCCGGCCCATTTCCCGGCGCACCTCATTCACATTATACCCGTCGATCACACTGTCCGGGCGGGAAAAATAGATAAACTCAAAGATACAGACCGCTTTCCGGTCAGGGGCATCTACTTTGCATGAAGTTAAACCTGATTCGCTGACTATAACGATTTCCCCCGGTTCCACATCACGGATCAGTTCCGCTCCCACCGTATCAAGGGCACACGACTCAGACGCAATAATATAGGCCTCCCCGAGCCTGCCGATACACAGGGGGCGCACGCCCCACGGGTCGCGGATACCAATCAGTTTATTTTCTGTCATGACCACCAGAGAATAAGCCCCTTTGATTTCAGCCATCATCTTCTTGATTCCGTCCTCTACGGAATTCTGACTGTAACGGGCGATCAGGTTGACAATTACTTCACTGTCTATCGTTGACTGGAATACCGACCCCTCGGCGGCAAGGCGGCTGCGGATTTCCCCGGTGTTGATAAGGTTGCCGTTATGGCCGAGGGCAATCATGCCCTTGGAATAATAGCACATCAAAGGCTGGGCGTTAAGAGCCAGGCTTGAACCTGTCGTTGAGTACCTGGTATGACCAAGGGCCATTTTACCGGTAAGAGATTTCAGTATTTCATCAGTGAATACCTCAGGCACCAACCCCATATCCTTGTGGAGTTTAATCACCCGGCCGTCAGATACGGCAATTCCGGCGCTCTCCTGGCCCCGGTGCTGCAAGGCATACAGCCCGTAATAGGTCAGCCGGGCAACATCCAAACCCGGCCCATATATACCGAAAATCCCGCATTCTTCCTTTGGTTTATCGGAAAAAATCATTATACCGCCTCCGCCAATTATTCTAGTTCCGATACCTCGTCAGATTGTCTCACCTGTTAATCTCTTCAGCACTTCCCGGTAAGCCTCTTCGACATTCCCCAAGTCCCTGCGGAACCGGTCTTTGTCAAGTTTCTCTCGCGTCTCAAGGTCCCAGAAACGGCAGGTGTCAGGTGAAATCTCATCAGCCAGGATGACCTGTCCCTTATGGGTTCCGAATTCCAGTTTAAAATCAATAAGATCGATTTTTTTATCTTTAAGGTATTCTCTGAGGATATCATTGGTTTTGAGGGCAATTTCAGAAATGACTTTCATCTGTTCCGGGGTGGCGAGGTCAAGGACCTGGATGTGGTAGTCATTGATCAGGGGGTCACCCAAGGCGTCATCTTTGTAATAGAATTCAAGGACTGTCTTGGGAAGCATTGTCCCTTCCGGCAGCCCAATTCTCTTGGACAGCGACCCGGCCGCGATATTCCTGACGACAACCTCAACCAGGATTATTTTAACCGCTTTCACCACCGACTCCCGGTCATTTATCTGGTTCACAAGGTGGGTCGGTATTCCCCTGTCTTCCAACATCTTAAAAAAGTGATTGGAAATCTTGTTGTTGAGAATTCCCTTGTTCATGATGGTGCCTTTTTTCTTGCCGTCAAAAGCAGTGGCGTCATCTTTGTACTCTATCCAGTACAGGTCGGGGTTATTGGTCTGAAATACCTTCTTGGCCTTTCCTTCGTAAATCTGCCCCATTTTTTGAACATCCATGGCGATTCCTCCTCAATTAGTTGCTAGTTGCAAGTTCCTAGTTCTAGTACCCTTCAAGTAACGTAGACCACGTACTGACTAAATCGATAGAAAGGGGAGTTCGTTTTTATAAATTAGCCGCGGATGACGCGGATTAACGCGGATAATTACCAATGGTCCTTTTGGAACGCGGATTCTCAAGTAATTGCCTTAAAAACTATTAAATTCTGTTGGGTAGAAAAGTAAACTTGTATGACCTGTGCTTGTTATTGTTTTATATAAATTATTATAGATCCTAAATTCATGGTATGTTTTATCCGCGTCGTTCTAATCCGCGTTTATCCGCGTCATCCGCGGCTGTTTTATGGTTTTTTAATAGTCTAAATTATAATCCAAATCTGGCGAAGATCATGTCTACATGCCGCAGGTACCACTTATAGTCAAAGAGCTCACGAAGTTCCTGTGCGGAAATTAGCTCCATCACATCTTTGTCAGCGAGCAGTAAGCCCAGATAATCCTGCTTAGTCGCCCATACCTGCATGGCATTGCGCTGGACCAGTTCGTAAGCCCTCTCCCGCAGAATTCCCTTATCGACGAGAGCCAGCAAAAGCCGGCCGGAATATATCAGCCCCTTTGTCTTGTTAAGATTCTCAATCATCGCTTCCGGATAAACGAGAAGGTTGTCTATTACCTTAATCATCAGGTGCAGCATATAATCAAGCAGAATCGTGCTGTCAGGAACAATAACCCGTTCCACAGACGAGTGGGAAATATCCCGCTCATGCCAGAGGGCGACATTCTCGAGAGCAGCCAGGGCATTGCCCCGCAGGACCCGGGCCAGACCGGAAATCCGCTCATTAGTAATAGGATTGCGCTTGTGGGGCATCGCTGAAGAGCCCTTCTGCCCCTTGCCGAAATACTCTTCGGCTTCGCGTATATCAGTCCTCTGCAGGTTCCTCAGCTCAGTGGCCATCTTTTCCAGGGTAGCGCCAATAACAGCAATAGTCGACATATATTCGGCGTGGCGGTCCCGCTGGATAACCTGGGTCGAGATGGGGGACGCCGCAAGCCCCAGCTTGGCGCAAATCCTGGCCTCAACCTCTGGATTGATATTGGCATATGTGCCTACCGCGCCGGAGAGTTTGCCTACACTGATGGTTTCGATAGCCCTCTTCAGCCTTTCAATATCACGGTCGATTTCAGCCAGCCACAACAGCATCTTCATCCCAAACGTCATAGGTTCGGCATGAATCCCGTGAGTCCGGCCAATCATCGGAGTATACTTGTATTCTTTAGCCTTGGTTTTAACCTTCTCCCGCAGAGCGTCAAGTTTTGTCAGCAGGTGCTCGGCGGCTTCCTTCATCAACAGGCAGAGCGCCGTGTCACCGACATCGGATGAAGTCATCCCTTGGTGGACATATTTGGAGTCATCGCCGACAAATTCAGCCACAGATGTCAGGAAAGCAATCACATCGTGGTTTGTTACAGCTTCGATTTCTTCAATCCGTTTGACATCAAAATTAGCCCTGGACTTGATATTCCGGGCAGCCTCAGCAGGAATCTCACCGAGCTCGGCCATCGCCTCAGCCGCTGCAATTTCTATATCCAGCCATTTCCGGAACTTGTTCTCCAAATCCCAAATCCGCCCCATCTCAGGCAGGGTATATCTATCGATCATGGTACTACCTCCTTGTCAGTGGGGAGTGGAGAGTGGCGAGTGGGGAGTGAAAAATAGATTTACCCGCGACTCTTCCTTACTCTCAGAGATTTTATTAAACCCGCTAGCATTCTTCCAACCTCGTCACTCTGATTAAACAATCCTTCAAAGTCCTTGGAAGAAACATATCCTAAATCTTTTGCTAATCTTATATAGTATTCGCTTTCGCTAAGAGAACCTTTAGCAACATGTAAAAATTGAATCAGTTCCTTTGTGTATTGCCTTTTACTTCCTTCTGCAATATTAGCCGGAATTGATACTGACGATTTTCTCAACTGTGCTGTTAATCCAAACTGTTCATTTGATGGAAACTTTTTCGTAATTTCATATATGTTTAACACAAACTGGTGTGCTTTCTGCCATACCGTTAAATCTTCAGGCCGCTCAATTCTACTCACCTAATCCACTCTCCACTCCCCACTCTCCACTCTCCACTACTTATTCGACAGGTAACCATCCACACCCAACCGCTCCAGCCTATCTGCTTTTGCATTAACTTCATCAGCTAGCTGCTGTTTGTATGCTTTAAGTTTGGCGCGAATTTTGGGGTCTTTCGTGGCCAGGATTTGGGCGGCGAAGATGCCGGCGTTTTTGGCCCCGTTTACCGCCATTGTCGCCACTGGAATTCCTGGGGGCATCTGGACTATAGCATAGAGCGCATCAGTACCGGCCAGGGCTTCTGACTGAAGGGGAACTCCAATCACCGGCAGGGTTGTAAAAGCCGCTATAACCCCCGGCAGGTGGGCCGCCATCCCGGCGCCGGCAATAATCACTTCCAAACCACGCTCTTCGGCAGATTTAGCGTACTGGGCTGTCTTATCCGGCGCCCGGTGGGCGGAGGAAATAACCACCTCATACCCAATGCCGAATTGTTTCAATATATCCGCAGCGCCTTTCATAACCGGCAGGTCTGAGTCACTGCCCATTACAATCCCAACCCGGGCCTTAACCATCATAAACCCTCCATTCATAAAACAATTAAAAAAGAAATTCAGCCCAAACGAATAGATTTCTCTGCTAAGCGAGTGAAACCTACCCGTCTGGGCTTTTATCCCCTCGGTGTAGTGTTTAATAACACCTGTACCACTTGGACCAAACCTGAATTTAAGAGACTAAATTCAGTGGAACCCTAGGTACACTTTCCCTCGTATACGGGCGAATTTACCCGAAAAACGAGATTAAATTTTATACAGTTTTATCTTAACAAACAAGATAGGACAAGTCAATAAGAAAGCCAACAATATATGCCCGGGGCGCCGGTTTGTTTACAAAATCCGACTACAATTTTATTTATGGCCGGGCGGTTACGATAATCTGATAAAGATCATTATCGAAAATGTAAATATTAACTTCATCCCCGCTTTCTAAGTCACCCAGATTGAGGGCCCTGTTATTATACTCAATAATCGCGTCTGGGTTGACATCATAGGTAGTGGTACTTCCACTGCTTCTTTTAAATACTATCTCGTTCCTGGAAGTGCTTCTGGAGCGGATTGTCCCCTGCCTCATCGTGCCCTGAACAATGTCTGTGACCTTATTTTCCTCAATTGTGAGCTTCATCGGGTTTCCTGTATCCAAGTCTTCGAACAGCGCGTTAGAGTTACTACCAATCGTGATATCGGCTGTGGATTTTACGGTGTATGTTGTCCTTTTCCCGCCATAGTCCTCAACCCGTATAGTCAGGTTATCAGTATTTTTCGAGTATAATACACCGACAACAAAATCACCGCTATCCTCAAGAACCTCAATCAGGGTAACATCTCCGTCTTCCAGATATAGCTCAACTTCATCATCAACCTCAACATCACTCAAATCAGGGTTGGAATGACCGTCAATGATAAAGTCTGCATCACTTGCCACATCATACGTCGCGCGGATACCGTTTTTATCCTCGATGCGGATTTCGTCCTTGTCTGTATTTACTTTTACGACTGTACCAGTGACATAATCGCCGTCCGGCTTATTTTGCCCGGTATCACCGGCCGCATAATCAATGTCAACAAAACCGGCCACATTAGAATCTATCAGACTGATTGAAACAACATCGCCTTCCTCAAGGTCCTCAAACGGGGCGGTTACATCACCCTTATAGATCCAGGCCCGGTCGGCTATGTATATCCGAAAAAGGTTGTCACTGCTGTCAAAGATAATTATATTATCGACATTGATATCATCAATGGTTCCTCTGCGCACATCAGCGAGGTTCATGTATTTTTCACTTTTAGCCAGTACTGTGGCAATTTCCGCCCGGGTTAAGGCACGGTTAGGTTGAAAGGTACCATCCTTGTATCCGACCATTATGCCCTTGCTGACCACGAAGGAAACATAAGCCCGTGCCCAAGCCGGAATACTGGTATTATCTGAAAAACTTAACTGGGAGGATTCCCCTAACGCCTGCTGCTCTAAACCGGCCATACGTATAGCCAGCCGGGCCGTCCAAGCCCGGTTGGCCGGCGAATTCCATTTAAAATTATTTTCTCCCGGTTTTATCAATCCCCGCCGCCAGGCAGCCGCAACAGACTCCTTAGCCCAGGCAGGTATGTCTTCACCGAACTCTTTCGGCAGCACAACACTTGAGTCACTCCCTGACTCAGTTACTGCGCCCATCTCGCGGAGGGCCATAATAACGGCTTCGGCCTGCAGGACCTGGGCGTTAGGCCGGAAGGTCCCGTCACTGTAACCCGCGACAATACCCCTGATCTTCATCTTGATGATATTCTTTTGCGCCCAGGCCGCCTGGCCCAAATCAGTAAAATTGATTTCCGGCGCACTCACCCGACCAGCGGCCGCCAAGCTGCCCGAACTAAAACTGAGAAGTATCATTAGAGCAATTCCTATTGCCAATATTTTTTTCGAACCTGTCTTCATTGGCATTTTATACCTCCTCAAGAGTTTTTTAACAGTAGATAATTCTTATACCTAAATTCGGTGAATTATAACAAATTACCTTCCAGCAGGGAAATATTTTTCCAAAAAAAGATAGGGGGCAGCTCCATAAAATTTTGTGCTGCCCTCACGTTTCGCTGACCCAGGGAATTACTTGAAGTAATTAACCCCAGCCTCAAATATTTTCTGGTCTTTCTCCCCTGGGACGTTTTTGGCCACATTTGTCCCAATTCTCTCGGAGTGGCCCATCTTACCCAAAACCCGCCCGTCAGGACTGGTGATTCCTTCAACAGCATGCATTGAACCGTTTCGGTTAAACGCGATATCGTAGGTGGGATTTCCGTTTAGATCCACGTATTGGGTAGCTACCTGGCCGGCCTCAATCATCCGCCTGATATCTCCTTCACCGGCCACAAACCTTCCCTCACCGTGGGAGATGGCAATAGTATGGACATCTCCGGCCTGGACATTGTTAAACCACGGCGAAAGGGTGGAAACTACTTTTGTCCTGACCAGGCAGGAAACATGGCGTCCAATCGTATTAAAGGTCAGGGTCGGACAGTCTGCGGTGATATCGATTATCTCTCCATAGGGAACAAGTCCCAGCTTAATTAGGGCCTGGAAGCCGTTGCAGATGCCCAACATCAGCCCGTCCCTTTGTTTGAGCAGCCTCATTACAGCCTCTTTGACCCCCGGATTTCTAAATATCGTAGCGATAAATTTTCCCGAGCCGTCAGGCTCATCCCCCGCGCTGAACCCTCCCGGAAGCATGATTATTTGCGAGTTCCCGATTCTTTTTACCATTTCATTAACAGACTGTTCTATTTCGGCTGCCGACAAATTCCTGATGACTAGGGTATCCACTGTCCCCCCGGCTTTTTCAAAGGCCCTGGCAGTGTCGTATTCGCAGTTCGTCCCCGGAAAAACCGGCAGAAATATCCGCGGCCTGGCTGTTGTAACGGCTGGCTTCCTGGTGTTTCTTTGGCTGTATAAGGCAGACCTCGGCCTGTCAAGAATAGATTCGGTTTTCGTTGGGAATATCTTTTCGAGCGGTTTTTCCCATTCCCTGAAGGCGTCCTCGAGCCCAATCTCGCAGCCATTTACGGCTATCACCGGTTTTTCTCCCGTATAACCCAGGATCATGTATTCGACCTGGCCAAAGGCCTCTGTCAAATCAACTGCCTCGTCAATTTCCAGGACCAACGAACCATAGTCCGGAGTAAACAGGTGTCTCGGTTCAATACCTTCACTAAATACCATACCGATTCTGTTGCCAAAGCCCATTTTACTTACTGCTGCCGCCAGCCCGCCTGTCCTGACAGTCTGGGCGGCCAAAATTTGGCCGGACCGGATGAGTTCAGTGACCTTTGCTAAATTCGTCCCGAGCTGTTCAAAATCCGGCAGTCCATCTTTATTCCGGGAAGCAGAAACTAAAACAACTTTACTCTTTTCGCGCTTAAATTCCGGGGAAACGACCTGGCTCACATCGAGCACGCTCATCGCTATCGCTACGAGTGTGGGCGGTACATTCAGGTCTTTGAATGTCCCGGACATGCTGTCTTTGCCGCCGATAGCCGGAATCCCAAATTTCTTCTGGGCGTAAAATGCTCCCAGCAGGGCGCTGAAAGGCTTTCCCCACCTGACCGCGTCTTTACCCAGTTTTTCAAAGTACTCCTGGAGGGTGAGCCTGATATTCTTATAATCGCCCCCGGTGGCCACCACCTTGCAGACCGCCTCTACGACAGCATAAAGCGCGCCGTGGAAGGGGCTCCATTTGGCCAGTTGGGGGTTATAGCCATATGTCATCACCGTGCCGGTTTTCGTATCCCCCTCAAGCATAGGAATTTTGGCTGCCATGCCTTCTGTGGGAGTAACCTGATACTTCCCGCCGAACGGCATCAGAACTGAACCGGCCCCTATCGTGCTGTCAAACCTTTCAACCAGACCCTTTTGGCTGCATACATTTAAATCCTTCAGGTTGGCCATCCAGGCCTTCGGCAGGTCAGCCAGTTCTTTTTCCACTTCCGGCGGCAGGGTGTTAAAGTAGTTTTTGTCCTCCGGCGGGGTGGTTACAGCAACTTTGGTATTCTGCCTGACCCCGTTTGTATTTAGAAAATCCCTGCTGATATCAACTATGACCTTACCCCGCCAAATCATTTTAAGCCTGCTGTCAGACGTCACCTTGGCAACTGCGGTCGCTTCCAGGTTTTCCGCGGCGGCACATTGTTTAAACCGATCCGCATCTTCTGCGGCTACAACTACAGCCATCCGTTCCTGTGATTCCGATATGGCAAGCTCGGTGCCATCAAGACCCTCATACTTTTTCGGTACCGTATCGAGGTTTACTTCTATCCCGTCTGTAAGTTCGCCGATTGCTACCGAGACACCGCCGGCGCCGAAATCATTACATCTCTTAATCATCCTGCTGACTGTTGGGTTTCTAAACAGGCGCTGGATTTTCCTTTCTTCCGGTGGATTCCCCTTTTGAACCTCCGCCCCGCAGGTCAGGATAGATTCCTCGGTATGTTCCTTCGACGAGCCGGTAGCGCCTCCGCATCCGTCACGGCCGGTCCGGCCTCCTACCAGAATAACGATATCACCTTCCCGGGGCGCTTCCCGGACTACATTCTTCTTCGGGACAGCTCCAATCACAGCGCCTATTTCCATCCTTTTGGCGATAAACCCTTCGTCGTACACTTCGGCCACCTGGCCGGTAGCCAGACCGATCTGGTTGCCGTAAGAGCTGTAACCGGCAGCAGCTCCGGTAGTGATTTTTCTCTGGGGCAGCTTACCCGGCAAGGTGTCTTCAACCCTCGTCCGGGGGTCTCCACTGCCGGTAATACGCATGGCCTGGTATACATAAGACCGGCCTGACAGCGGATCCCTGATCGCACCGCCCAGGCATGTGGCCGCACCTCCGAAGGGTTCGATTTCCGTAGGGTGGTTGTGGGTTTCATTCTTAAACATGATCAGCCATTCTTCGGTTGTGCCGTCTACATCAACATCAGCTGCAATACTGCAGGCATTAATTTCGTCTGATTCGTCCAGGTCCTCGAGAAGACCTCTTTTCTTAAGCTCTTTCATCCCCACCAGAGCTATGTCCATCAGGCAGATGTCTTTCTCCTTATCCCCATGCACAAACTCCCGGGATTTCAAGTATTCCTGATAGGCCGTCTGGACCGGCCCGGAAAATAGGCCTTTTTCTATTTTCACATCCGTAATTTCAGTTAGAAAGGTGGTATGGCGGCAGTGGTCTGACCAATAGGTATCGATAACCCTCAATTCGGTAAGGGTAGGGTTCCTTTTCTCGGTATCGCGGAAATACGCCTGTAAAAACCGCAGATCTTCAAAGCTCATGGCAAAGCCCATGTCGCCGATCATGGCCTGCAGTTCCTCTGGGGTCCGGGTGCAAAAACCTTCTATTACAGCCACATCATGGGGGATATCACATTCCATCTCCAGGGTTGACGGTTTATCCAGGGAGGCCTCGCGGGAATCGACCGGGTTAATGCAGTACCCTTTAACCTCGGCGAATTCAGCATCAGAGACCTCACCCTGCAGGATGATTACTTTAGCTGAAGTAATCTTCGGGCGCTCCTTTTGGGTCAGGATCTGCACACACTGGGCAGCTGAGTCAGCCCTTTGGTCATATTGGCCGGGCAGGTATTCCATGGCAAACACCCGGTCACCATTACAGGTTTCCAGGGTCTCATCATACACATAGTCAACTGTCGGCTCAGAAAATATTGTGCACCGCGACTGCTTATATTCCTCTTCGGAAATACCGGAGATATCATAACGGTTGATAATTCTCACAGCCCTAAGGCCCTTGAGGCCAAGGTTTTCCTTCAGGTCTCCGGATAAGGCATGAGCCTCAACATCAAAACCCTTCTTTTTTTCCACATATATCCTCCGCACACCGTTTCCCATCCATCTTCCCCCTTCTATAGTGGAGAGTGGAGAGTGGTGAGTGGTGAGTGGCTAGTGACCAATGCCACTGGCCACTGGCCAGTAATGGTTGGTTCGCGCCCTGCGCGAACCTTCCGATTTACACTCTCCACTCTCCACTCTCCACTCTCCACTATTTACATCCTGATTGTAACATAATATAATTAATAAGTGTAGTTAATACTACTAATATGTTTTATTAGGGGTGCTTATATGGCAGATATCGATTTTGAACTTTATAAGGTCTTTTATCATGTAGCCACGAATCTCAGTTTCTCAGCGGCTTCGGCCCAATTGTACATATCTCAGTCGGCAGTCAGCCAGGCAGTTAAGCTCCTGGAAGAAAAAATAAACTGCCGGCTGTTTATCAGGAATACCAAACGGGTTAAACTGACCCAGGAAGGGGAAATCCTCTACAAACATGTTGAACAGGCCTTCAATTTCATTAAGGCCGGGGAGAGGAGTATAAATGAGGCGCATTTCCTGAAAAAAGGAGAGGTCAGGATAGGGGCAAGTGACACGATATGCAAAAACTACCTGCTTCCTTACTTCAAAAAGTATCATCAGTTATATCCCCAAGTGAAAATCCATGTCACTAACAGGACTTCCCCCAAATGCCTGGAACTGTTGAAAAACGGCAGTGTGGATGTTGTTGTCGTAAATATCCCTGACAAGGGCTTAGACAAGAACATGAGGGTTGATAAAATAAAAACAGTCCAGGATGTATTTATCGCCGGACGGAACTTTGAGCGCTTAAAAGAACGGGAGATCAAGCTAAGGGAACTGGCAGACTACCCTTTACTGATGCTGGAGAAAAATACAACTACCAGAGATTTTATTGACGGTTTCCTCGAGAAAAAAGGAGTCAACATTACGCCCGAAATTGAACTGGAAAGCGTGGATTTATTGATCGAGTTGGCCAAAATCGGCCTCGGTATTTCCTTTGCAGTTAAAGACTATATTCAAAAAGAACTAGCCCGCAATGAGGTTTTTGTCCTGAACATAAAAGAGAAAATCCCCAAGCGGAGCATGGGTGTTGTTACCAATAACAGCCTCCCTGTCCCGATGGCAGCCAGGACATTTGTGGAGATGTTAGATTGAGGAACTTTTTGGTTAATTTTTTCGTCTTCATGGTATAATAATTTACAGTACGGCGGGAACTTAAGGTCATAAAGGATAAAAGAAAACACAGAGTTCCTAGCGCAGCATAGCTGCAATCAAAAAATCAAAACCAAAAAACGGCCGCGGATAACGCGGATGAACGCGGATTATAAACAACGCGGATAATGGAGGCCGAGAATCTAAGAGTAATCGATAAATATAAATAAAACAAAAAACAGTATCAGAACAACCAAATATGGTTCTCTACTTTAATAAAATGCTGCTCTTGGCCAAGTAAAATATTTGTGTATGCTAGGAAATCTAAGGATGAAAGACCTGTGAGTATGTGATTTTTTTTATAATAAATAGGGAAGGAAAAGACGTTACAAGAGATTATCCGCGATCAAATATGAACCAGAAGGTCTATCCGCGTTAATCCGCGTTATCCGCGGCTTATTAATTAATAAAAGTACTACAAAAGGAAGGTGGATAAAATTGAGGAAAGCAAGATTTTCCGGAGTCATCCTCAGTCTGATTATTTTGGTCCTGACCGGTATGATGCTGGTGTCAGGCTGCAAGACCGCTCCGGACAAAGACCAGGAAAAGATTAGTTCTCTGCAAAATGAAGTGAATTCACTGAAGAAAGAAACCTCTGACCTGAAGGCCGAAAACAGTGATTTAAAGGGGAAGGTCGCTGATTCTGAGATGAAAGAAGTGACCGTTTATTTTATCGGTTCCACCCCTACAAACTTTTATTTAGTGCCGGAAAAAAGAGAGGTCCCGGCCGGGAGCGACTTAAAGAAAGCTGCTCTGGAGGAACTCATTAAAGGTCCGTATTACGCAAGCGAACTGCAGCCGGTCCTGCCGAAAGGGGCCAAACTGCTGGGGCTGAAGGTGGAAGGTGGTTTAGCGACTGTAGACTTCAACAGCGCCACCCAAAAGAACCTCAATGTAGGCAGTTCGGGAGAAGCCCTTGTTTTAGCCTCTATCGCTAATACTCTGACCGAATTCCCTGAGGTTAAGGAAGTCCAGATCCTGATTGAAGGCAAGAAGCTGGACAGTCTGGCCGGCCACGTTGATATAAGCAAACCCCTAATAAGAAACGAACAGGCCATGAAAAAGTAACGAAAAAAAGAGCAGGCGCACAGCCTGCTCTATATTCTTCCAACAATCTTGAACAACACTATACTGGGCATCTCCGCAGATTCCTGATTTGTATTTCATGCTCGCTAAGACCTCGGAAATAGATTTCTGGTTTTCGTTAATCTCCTGCAGAGTAGAAATCACCCCAGTCCGGAACTCTATAAGTCCGGCAGTTTGCTCGAAGATGGCATTTTGCCTATTTTCAATCCGGTTAACAGTATCTTTGATATCCGTCATTTCTGTCTTAATACCCGTTATGTCTGTTTCGATATGTGTTAACCGTGTTTCAATTCCTGTTACCTTCTTCTTTTTTATTATATCAAACAGGTGTTCGGTTGGCAATATATTCCTGCAGGGAAATTTTTTCAGGCTGATCAGATACATATAAAAGGAGCAGGCGCCTGGCCTACTCCTTCCTTACCCCTCATGACGGTAAAACCGCTCGCCGGTTTTGGGATTATAATAAACCCTTACTTTATCTCCATCAACCGGGTCGATGAAAACCTCTTCAGTCCTTTCATATTCCGGGGGAATGTCCCTCCGACCTTTGCGGTATCGTTTGTCCCAGACGAACACTGACAACAGGGCAATTACCGCTAAACCCCCAAAGACCAGAAAATTTATTCCCTGGGCCACATCCATAAACCTACGCCTCTTTCTCAAGAACTACGGCCGTCCCGTAGGCTACAATTTCACTCATGGTTTGACCGATTTCACTGGAATCGAATCTCATCATCACAATTGCATTGGCCCCCATCACCTGGGCATTCTGCACCATTCTGTCGACAGCCTGCTTGCGAGTATCTTCCAGTAATGATGTATATTCATGGATCTCCCCGCCGATCAGGCTGCGCAGACTTGCCATAATATTGCCAACCAAACCCCGGCTGCGCACAACAAGGCCAAAAACCTCTCCTTTAACTTCCCTGACTATATATCCTTTCACATTCTCTGTAGTCACTACTAACATTGCAGCACCCTTCTTTCCTTTTTTATTATTATATCACCTTTGCTGGTTGATAAACTTAAAAAGGGCTGACAGCAATCGTCAACCCCGTACAGCCAAACCACCACTCTTAAATACTAAACCTTCACAAACCCCGTCAATTGTCAATTGTCCATTGTCCATTGTCAATTGTTTTTACCTACTCCCACTCAATAGTAGCCGGAGGCTTGGACGTTATGTCATACACCACTCTGTTGATACCCTTGATTTCATTAACAATACGGGAGGAGATGCGTTCCAAAACATCATACGGAATCCGAGCCCAATCGGCAGTCATCCCGTCATGGCTGGTTACCGCGCGGATCACGCAGGTATAGCTGTAAGTCCGCTCATCACCCATGACACCTACGCTGCGCATTGAGGGCAGGACGGCAAAGAACTGCCAGATCTCTCTATATAAGCCGGCCTTGATGACTTCTTCATGAAAAATGGCGTCAGCTTCCTTCAAAATATCGAGTTTTTCTTCCGTGATGTCGCCCAGAATCCTGATCGCCAGGCCCGGGCCGGGGAACGGCTGCCGCCAGACTATATGTTCCGGCAGGCCCAGCTGTTCACCGACGAGGCGGACCTCATCCTTAAACAGCCATTTGAGGGGTTCTACCAGCGCAAAATGTATGTCTTCCGGGAGGCCGCCGACATTGTGGTGAGATTTGATTACAGCTGCTGTATCAGTTCCACTTTCCACGACATCCGGGTATAAGGTGCCCTGAACGAGGAAATCGATTTTGCCAAGTTTGTGGGCCTCTTCTTCAAATACCCTGATAAACTCATTACCAATGATTTTCCGCTTCCGCTCAGGCTCCGTTACAGCCCCCAGCTTACTCAGAAAACGCTCTGCAGCATCTACCGCCACCAGATTGATGTGGAACTGGTCCCGGAAGGTCGCCACTACCTGTTTACCCTCATTTTTGCGCATCAGCCCATGGTCAACAAAGACACAGGTCAGCTGGTCCCCCACCGCTTTATGCACCAAGGCCGCGGCCACTGAGGAGTCAACCCCGCCGCTTAAGGCGCAGAGGACCTTTTTGTCCCCTACCGCTTCTTTTATTTCCCTGACGGCCTGGGCGATAAACGACTCCATCGTCCAGTCCCCATGGCAGCCGCAGACATCATACAGGAAGTGCTGGAGTATCTCTTTTCCCTGGGGGGTATGCACCACCTCGGGATGGAACTGAACCCCGTAAAGTTTTCTCTTTGGCTCGGCAAAGGCCGCTACCGGGGAATGGTCAGTTTGGGCTGAAACATAAAAACCGTCCGGGGGGCGCTCCACATAATCCCCGTGGCTCATCCAGCAAACCAATTCTTCACTCAGTCCGGTAAAAAGAATGTCTTCTGTTTTTAATACCTTTAAGCTGGTTTTTCCATATTCCCGGTTCTCCCCACGGGCTACCCTGCCGCCCAGCATCTGAGCCATTAACTGGATCCCGTAGCATATACCCAGTATGGGTATCCCGGATTGAAAAATATCCGGGTCACAGACAGGGGCATTTTCCACATAAACACTGGAAGGTCCACCTGAAAGTACAATCCCCCGTGGAGACATAGCTCTGATTTTTTCCGCCGGGGTGCGGAAGGAGATTATTTCACAATAGACTTTACATTCCCTTATCCGCCTGGCAATGAGCTGGGTATACTGGCCCCCGAAATCGAGGACTAATACCATTTCTTTATCTAACGCCATCCCTATTATTTCCCCCTTAGCCACCGTAAATTTCTTTTTTCAGGACATATATTCCCGGCAGGTTACGGTACTTGTCGTTGTAGTCAAGCCCATACCCAACCGCAAATTCATCAGGGATAATAAACCCGTTGTAGTGAATTAAGACCTGGGTTTTCCTCCTGGCCGGTTTATCCAACAGAGTGCAAACCTTTACTGAATTGGGGCTTCTTGCTGCCAAGTTCTCCATCAGATACTTTATCGTAAGCCCGGAATCAATAATATCTTCCACTATCAGCACATCTCTGTGCTCAATACTCTTATCCAGGTCTTTTAATATTCTGACCACCCCGGACGATTCAGTAGATGAGCCGTAACTGGAAACAGCTATAAAATCGAGGTAAAGAGGAATCTTAATTTGTCTGATTAAATCAGATAAGAACACGATGGCGCCTTTTAGGATTCCAATTACAATCAGGTTTTTGTCTTTATAATCGCGTGAAATCCGACCTCCCAGATCAGCAACTTTAGCCGCAATCTGCTCACTGGAAAGCAGGCATCTTTCAAGATCATCTAACATAACAGAACCCCCAAAATAATTATCTTTTCCGGCCGTATTTGTCGTCCGGAAATTTGTCAGCCAGGCTTTTGGCAAATTCGAAGGGCGTTTGGGCCTCGTTCTTAGGATACCCTTTCACCGCCAGAAGATTTATAAAAGCAAGCGACCCCCGGGGGCTGGCGCCGAGAACAGGATATCAACTAATAAATATAAATTTCGACATGTCCCATCTGATTCCTCCAAAGGAGAATTGGGCTTATAGAAATAATCCCTTAAAAATCAAGCCGCCTAAAAAGGCGGCCTGATTTCGATATTGCTGTTAAAATCTTTAAACTCAACTAACAGGGTCAGCTTATCAGCCGGGTTATTTTTACTCGTCGCAGTAACCAAGGCTTTGCTTATCAGCAGGCTGCGCGGCTGCAGCCAGAACTTGTAGCCAAAATCCTTCCAGAGAATTTCCATGTACGGATTATTGATTACCGGGGAGGCGGTATAAACCCATACCCTTTTACCGTTAAGCTTTTCCAGACCTCTGCAGTTTGCTTCAATTAACTCCTTATAAGTAAAACTCGCCAGAGGGTTTAATTCAAACATAAAAATTTCCTGCTGATTAATCTGGTTATCTTTATTTTTCATCCATTCCCCGGTCAGCTGGTCCTTTGAATAAGCAGTGGAATCGATCTGGTAAAAATCCACCTCGGATTCAAACATCTGACCCTTAAAATGGATACTGTTTTGATTCTGCCTTTCACCCTTGATGTCACTTGCCGCCTGCTCCTTCCCGTCTATTAGGGTAGACATCTGAATGGTATACCGGTAACTGAGGGCCTGGGCTGTATTCTTAAGGGCCAGGCTGATGACGTTCTGGGGAGGAATGTCAGGCTTGGCGGGAAATAAATAGTTTTTTAATACAAGGCCCTGCAGAAAGCCCAATACAGCCAAAACACAAATAGCCCCGGCAGACTTTCCCGAGAGCTTGAACATCCTGCCCCCTCCCCTCATTAATATTTTTACTTCCCGGAAGTATAAATTATGTCTTTTTCCCTCTGTCGTTATCAGGGTATTTCTGCCAATAATATAAAGAACAGGGGACACCTATCCCCCTGTTCTTTTTAAGAAATATTGAATATTTCCCGAAATGATTAATCACAAAAACCTCGCCTCGTTAATAAAGAGTTCGAAATCGCACCCCAGGTGGCTGGCCGCCCGGCGGCAGAGAATCATTCTGGTGAGAAATATTTCAAAATACTCCATTACGGAGCTGATCTGCAGATCAATCGTCAGTTCCATTGTAATTTTTCGCAGGTCTGGGTCAACTTTCAGTTCACTGTGTTCAACCGCGTAGTTAACCCGGTCTCTGGTGGTAAAAGTGGAAAAATCGGTTTTTCTAACCCTGGCCCTAAGTACGTCAGCCTTGTCGGAAATAATTACGGCTGCCGCCACACTGCTCACCGGGCTGCCGGTCTTCTCCTCGTGGTTGCCGATCGCCGAAACAATCGTCGCTATTTCCTCAGGAGTCACATCCATCTTCAGGAAGAAGTAGAAAACCAGGACGCCGCCAATTCTCCCGTGGTCATAACGGTTAATTATATTTCCGATATCATGAAGATATCCCGCTATCTCAGCTAATTCGGCCTCTCTTTTGGGAAAGGCCAGGGTTTCCAGAATGCGGCGGCTGTTTTCAGCTACAATATTGGCATGACCATAGTCATGGACGATAGCGCCCATTTCGCCGAGAAATAAGTTGGTTTTCTGGAAATAGATATCTATTTCGGGATTTTTCCGGATATCCTCAATAGTAATCAAAAAAAGTCCTCCCCGCTGAAAGGAAAAAGTGGAGCCGATGATGAGACTTGAACTCACGACCTGCGCATTACGAGTGCGCTGCTCTACCACTGAGCTACATCGGCATTTTTTGTCCTCGACACTATTATAGTGAACAACCGCCCCGAAAGCAAGTAAAGGCTGAACAAAAAAGAGAGCCTCGTCAGAGACTCTCCTTTTATTTAGAACTTAGATTTTGCCCAGGCTTTCCAGAACCTTTTTAATCATTACGGTTCCTTCTGCCCTGGTGGCATTGGCCTTAGCCACGAAGGTGGTAGCGGTACGGCCGGTGATAATACCTTCTTTAACCGCTATAGCCACACTATCCTGGGCCCAGCTGCCAATCTGCTGCTTGTCGCTGAACTTGCTAACGAGTTGAGCTGCTTCGCCGGAAGACAGGGTTACTGTCTTACCTCCGACTTTCAGCGCCTTGGAAACCATAGCAGCCATTTCCTGACGGGTAATTTTGCCATCCGGACCAAAGGCGCCATTGGCATATCCTGCTACCAAACCATTGGCGGCTGCAGCTTCAACCGTGCCGCGATACCAGGCATTGGACTTGACATCCTTAAAGACGCCGGAAGCGGTTTGCGATTCGGCCAGCCCTAAAGCCTTGACCAGCAGGGTAGCGAACTGTGCTCTGGTTATGTTGGCATCAGGAGCAAAGCTGTTGGCGGTCATACCCTTCACAATACCCTGATCTGACATCAACTGGATATCATTCCTGGCCCAGTGGCTTAAGATGTCGGCAAAGGCCGCAATCTTAGCCATCAGGGTGTAATTACTGAATGAGTCGGTTTCAAAGGTGACGGTGTTTTTGTCTTTGTCCACTACACCGCCCAGGAATACCAGTCCGTTTGCCGTAATCCGGTAGGCGCCCAGGGTTTCCTCTTTGTTTCCGCCTAAATCAGCATCAGTGTAAGGTATAGACACTCTCAGCTTTTTGCCGAAGGTGGTTATCGTCACTGAGTTGGTCCCGGACGTGGCAGTAATCTCGAAATTGAACACCTTACCGACAGCCATCAGGTTGGCATTTTCAGGTACACCCATCTTGTCTGCCAGACCTGCGGATGCTGCAGTAACTTCCTTCACTTTAACTGTGACTTTAGTGTTCGGGTCTGCTGCCATCAAGTCGGTAAGAGCTTTCACATCAAGGGCTGCCGGCGGGATGACAAACTGGACATCATCTGTCTTGATAGTCAGGTCAGCACTCTTATTCCCGAGTAAAGAGAGAATTGTTGCTGCCAGTTCAACTGAGACCTCAGCAGCCTGGGTATTGGCCGACAGTTCAATAACGACCGGTTGGGAGCTGTTAATAAGGGCGGTCAGTTTTGCTGTATCAGCCAATATACTGGCGGTAGAAACCCCGTCTGTTGTAGTAACAGTTACAGTACCGGTACTTGTGGTAGTGGTAGTAGTAGTAGTGGTGGTGGTGGTGGTAGTGCTGCCACTACTGCTACTTTGAGGTGGCTGTAGTGTTAGTGTGTATATTATTAAATCATAGAACGTACTGCCTACATAAACATACCCATACACTGTGGGGTCGCTTGAAAGATAGAAATTGGAAGGAGCAAGGTAAGACAGGGAGTATACCGCACCATAAACGGAAGAACCCAAGTAAGTCGCCTTACTAGAATCATTACCGTATACAGTCAGGACTGAATTATCACCGTTTACGAAACCCACCTTCAATGTTTCAAATGTTGACAACGGGTCAGCAGCCAGTTTAACCAACAGCTGATAACCTGAAGATGTACCGTTAATAGTTGCGGTTGTTCCTCCCTGAGTAAAGCTTCCAGCCGAGCCTTGAATAGTGGTTAGTTGTTTGCCTTCGATTGTCTGCTGAGACGCTTCAGCACTCCCCACCATAGCGAATGGGGCCACCAGAATGGTGAATAGGAATGCAGTAAACAGGACTAGACAGATGTTTCCCGCGGATTGCCGCTTTCTTGTAAAGTTCCACATTTTATTTTCACCTCCTTTCTGTGAAGGATTAGCTAGATGTATCTCAAGATACACATAACTAATATTATTTTAACATTGTTTTCCAGGACAGGCAAGGAATATTTTGGTATTTAGCATCTCATTCTCTGACCAACTGAAATTCTGTTATTTCCGGAGGTGAAAATAACCTGAAGGGTATCCTGGTCTCCCCAAGACCGCGGTTTACATACATTTGGGTATCCCCTGCCCGGTATAACCCGGCAATATATTTTTCATATCCTGGTTTAATATTATATGTGAACACTTCTCCCGCCCCTTTAAACTGTGATTTATCGGTTTCTTCAATCCGCATCCCCGGTAGGTTTACCTCATTTATTCGGTCACGGTGCCTCCAAATAAAATTAGCTCCCCGGTTAACCCAATAATTCAGTTTTTCCAGGATTTCATCAAACCTGTTTCTCAACCCTGGCCGCTGATCTAATCCCGGTATCCGGATCTGCCCTCCATGGGTATGCCCTGCCAGAACAATGTCGATTTTCGCCGCCCTCGCCTCATCAATAATTTCCGGCGAATGGGCCAGGAGAATCTTTGGAGCGCCGTCAGTTCCCTTTAATGCCTCGCTAAGCCGGGCGCGGCCTCTATTGGGGTCATCTACGCCAACTAACCACAGATTTCCCCCGCTAATTTTAATCCGGTAATTACTGTTATGTAAAACCTTTACCCCGGAACTTCGGAAGGTTTTTTCCATTTCGTCCCACGACAGTTGGGTGCTGTATTCATTGTTACCGGAGACAAAAAATTTTCCGTACTTGGCTCGCATTGGTCCGGCTAACTGCTCAATATAGCTGTAATCTATATGGTAATTGTCTATTATGTCACCGGTAATCACCAAAATATCCGGTTTCAGACCGTTTACTTTTTCCGGTAACTTATTCTGTAGTGACCTTTTGCCGTGTAAATCAGAAATCTGGACTATCCGCAGCCCGGCCAATTCATCAGGAAGGTTTTTAATGACAACCTTTTGTTGATGCACCATCAATAAATTAGGTTCCACCTGCCTGGCATAAAAGAATAAAAGGACCGGGCAGGAGATAATTATCATCAGAAATATTATAAATCGCCAAACTATTTTAGTTAATAATTTAATTACTTACCCTTCCTTTCCTTAGTAGCAGCTATTTCTTTTCGGGCGGGTTGAGGTGCGGGCATCATAACCTGCTGTTCGTTTCCAGGTGTTGTCTGATATACAGGGACGGTTTGTTTTAACAACTCTTTGATTTCTTCCGAACGATACAAAAAGTCCTTCCTGGTGGCCACCTGTTCCAGTTTCCTGATCATAAACTGCAGCTCGTCCCACGAGAAGTCAACAGGTTTACCGACAAAAATGCGGTTGTGTTTGGTAGCCGAAACTCCTTCCTCATGGGTCAATATTTCTTCGAAAAGCTTTTCCCCGGGGCGTATCCCGGTATAAACAATTTTAATATCTTCATCAGGCGCCAGTCCGGATAAGCGGATTAAATCCCGGGCCAAATCGGCTATTTTAACGGGTTTACCCATATCCAAAATAAAGATCTCTCCGCCGCCGGCCAGCGCCCCTGCCTGAATAACCAGCTGAACCGCTTCAGGAATGGTCATAAAGTAACGGATCATCTCAGGATGAGTGACCGTTACCGGCCCGCCTTCCTCTATCTGCCGTTTAAATAAAGGGATTACGCTTCCCCGGCTGCCTAAAACATTGCCGAATCTCACTATAATAAATTTCGTTTTGCTAACCCTGGCCAGCCCCTGGACACTCATTTCGGCTACCCGTTTCGTAACTCCCATCACACTTGTCGGGTTAACCGCCTTATCTGTTGAAATCATTACAAAATACGATACCCCGGATTCATGGGCACACTCTGCAATATTTTTGGTGCCAAAGATATTATTCTTTACGGCCTCCGCGGGATTTTGCTCCATTAACGGGACATGTTTGTGGGCAGCAGCATGAAAAACCACAGACGGACGATATGTATTAAAGATTTCTTTCATCCTGTTCCTGTCTTGGATATCCCCGATAACTGACACAATATTCAATTTCGGAAAACACTTTTTTAACTCATATTCAATATCATAAATACTGTTTTCACCGTGACCGAGCAGTATCAACCTCCTGGGAGAAAAGGCGGACACCTGGCGG
>PGZN01000003.1 GCA_002840165.1 Firmicutes bacterium HGW-Firmicutes-8 | reverse complement strand
CACAGAGGGAGCAGCCGACAAGGCTGAGTAACTAATGGAGTGAAAGTCTCCTGTCACCAATTAGCCGATTCGGGTGACTAGCATATCCAATGCGTGGGGAGGTAACAAGCCACGTTCCGCTTGGATGTAAAAGCCACGGCGGCCTATGCAGCAAAGCATAAGGTCGAAACAGCCGGTGTGGCGAGCAAACTTAAAGGCCAGAAGGAATAACGAATACTGCAGCCCCGAAATCTCTGCCCTTCTGAAGCTGTTGAAGGGATATTTGTATAGCGCCGACCTGGTCTCTGTGTGGGGAAGGCCGATGTTCTGAGGGAAGAAACGGCTAAGTGCACCTCAGAAGCAACCGGGGTATGGGTTCTGGCATTTAGGGAAAGTTTCTCAGAGATAACGTCGGGAAAGTCCTACTTCCTGCTTGGGATGACAACAACCGGCAAAGACCACGGCTATAGCAGACAAGCGAAGGGTCGTGGAGGATTTAGGACTGGCGCATGAGGTTGTAGTAGCGATGAGAGAGGAGTAACGTCCTCTTAAGTACAGGAAAACTGGACTTCTGCCGGTTAACGACTAGGCAGAGCGAAGGGCCTCTGGGCACTTGGACGCCCAAGGGTGCGCAGGACTTACGGAGCCTGATTCACGCACATCTGGAAGAAGGGCTAGTCCTTGAGCAAACCAGATGGTCAATGGGTGTATATGGGTGTCACCATTTAAGCTTAGGGCGATTTGGGAACCGGACTCGGGAAATCCGACCGTCCGGAATCGTAGGGGGGCGGCAGGAAACGTGACTTACTCTGAGAGGTGCGCGCGCCTGTCCTCTATCCCGACAGTAATCAGTAATACCTACTCCTCAGTTCAATTTAGTAACTCTGTACCTTAAGAAATTATCAATATAAAAACAAATTTACTAATCAGATATTCATACACTCGATTTTCTCACCTACACAGATGTAACCTCCGGTAATTAATCTATAGAGTCCTAGTTGCTTCGCAGCTCTTTAATAACGCGGAGTTCGCGGAGATAACGGAGCACGCGGAGGAGAAATAATATTTTTTTGTTTTATAAAATAAGATCCCTTAAAAAACTTAACAAATCAATTTTTAATTTCCGCGCTCTCCGCATCCTCTGCGGTCTCCGCGGTTTTGTATGATATAGCAGAACTATATTGGGTAGAAGAGAATACTCATATGACCTGTAACTGTTTTTTTGTTTTGTATATATTTTGTTTAAATTATCAGCGTACTTCGATAGAAGGAATCTGGTAAAGGTTATCGCTTACTCTCTGTGTCCTCTGTTCTTCTCTGTACTACTACTTCGTGAAAGTTTGTTTTTTAAACTAAATTTTTGCCAGATAAATCTTCTTACCGTTTTGGAGTAAATCGGAAAAGCTTAAACCGCGGAGACCGCAGAGGATGCGGAGACCGCGGAGGGAAAACATATTATTACAAAAAGAAATCTTTAAATAGAGGGCTGTTGTTGGTTTAATTCCATTTTTTATTTATTCTCCGCGTCACTCCGTTATCTCCGCGCTCTCCGCGGTTGTAATTAAATTTGATTGCAGCTTTGCTGCGCTAGGATCTCTGTGTTTTCTTTTTACAGTCGGCGGTAGATCTTATTTCTTCCTTTGTGCTTGGCGGAATAGAGGACTTCATCGGCAATCCGCAGCAGCTGTTCACCGGTAGAGGCATCTGAGGGGAAACAGGCTACGCCTCCGCTGATAGTTATACTTACATCCTCGTGTTTTTCATCAATATGGATTTTGTGCTGCTGAACTGCCTCTCTGATTCGCTCGGCGCACTTGTAAGCCTCTTCAATTCCGGTTGACGGGAGGAGGATCAAAAATTCTTCTCCGCCGTATCTTGATAATACATCTTTGTCCCTGACTTTCTGTTTGAAAATATTTGACGTTTCCTTAAGAGCCACATCGCCTGCCGGATGACCGTAAGTGTCGTTAAAATCCTTAAAATGGTCAATATCTATAATGATAAGTGACAGGGAACGGTTATACCTTTTTGAAGCTTTTATTTCTTTTTCCAGGCGTTCCGTAAAAAACCGGTAGTTATACAGACCTGTAAGAGGGTCCGTGTTAGCTAATTCCTCGACCTGAATATTGTAAACACAGAGCTGCTCGTAGGCTGCCTGGAGCTCGGTGATAAGTTCTTCCTTTTCGAGCTGCTGTTCATAATATCTGTTTAGAATATATGAGCTCATGGCCCCAAAAGAGATTAAAAAAAATATATTAGTAAATAAAATAACTTGATCAATTTTTAACCCATTGTAGCAGCTTCCAAGACCAGTTGAGGAGACATACAACAAAACGTTGATCAAAACAATCCAGTAATATTTCGCCATACCGTGGCGTATCCCCATGATCAGCATCAGAAAGTAATAAAGCTGGGGGAGCCCTCCCAGATTTGGCAGAGTATAAACATAAATGCTCGTGAGGTAAACAGCATCAATTAATGAGAAGAGAAGAGAATAATCATGTGTGTTAATCTTTCTTGATAAATAAAAGCCAGTAAAACCGTTAAACAGGATTAAAATTAATGTGCCTAAAGCCAACCCATAGGAGATGCTGCGCGTGTAAAACCATACGAGTACTGGGGCGCTTAATACAGCCAACCATCTTACTTTAACAGCAAAAACTTCATACTCGTTTTGACTCGCATATTTCACTTGAACACCTCCCTTTAGCTGGGCATTACGCTCAAGAGACAGCTGTCATAAATAACCTGATCAACCTACTTGACAATCTTGCCGAAAATTATTCGGTTTTGTCAACCAAGACCGTCGAGAAACTTGAACTTGTCAAATAAATTGGTTAACCGCTTATCTTGTTCATGATCATCTGTTTTAGTTCTTCCTCGGACTTGAACTTACCGGGGTCGGGGATTTTTTCCATGACGGCGTCAATAACAGCTCTGGCTACAGATTCTTTTCCCAAAAATACTTTGTGTTTTTCATACGGCTTGTTAGCTGTTACCTTCAGCCATTCCACCTGATCCATGTAAAGGCTGACAAACATTTTAACTTTGCTGCCCCTCGACTTGGGCTGGGGTGGTTTTTCTATTATTTCTTCCGGTTTATCAGGCGCTTTTTCGGGTGTAACTTCTTTTTGTTCGTTATCCGCCGCCTGGCTGCTGACCTTTCCGCCCTGCTGGGCCTTATACCCCTCTCTGGCTGTTTCCCATTGAGCTCTTACCAACCGGTTAATCTCCGGTTCTTTTTTTATGTCTTTGTTCATCACAGTACGGCTGAACCATTTAATGGCTTCCTCGTAATCACCACAGCGATGGTACAGTTCACCGATTAAATACATAATTCTGGAATCACTCATTTTCGCCGCGTAGTGGCCCCACTCTTTTTCAAAGGAATGCTGATACAGTTTTCTGGCCTGCTCGATATAATTGATTTCTTCTTCTTTTTTCCCCATCTCCCTGTACATCCAGGCCGCCCGTAGATAAAGGCCGGCCACGACGATAGCGGGAGACTGCTTTATCATAGCGGTTCGCAGGCCCAGTTCAAAGGTTCGCAGTGCTGCCTGGGGCACGCGCTGACTCGAAAAATCGGGTTCCTCAGATTTCAGCATCGGGAGTCCTTTTTTTAGTCTTTCCATCTCCTGGGGTTTAATATCTGTTTCAAAATCCTTATCTGAACTGGCATATTGACAGTTGGGACAAACCCATATACTATACAAAAGAGGGTCGACATCACGGTATTTCACATGGAAATCGGTTTCCCGTTCCTGTACCATACAGGCCGAACTGCGGATCCTTGTAATAGTGAACTTTGTTTTGCAGACAGGGCAAACCTTTTGTTGTTCAAAGAAAGCTTCCTTTATCAATTTTTGATCCCCCTTTGATTAGTTCCTGATGGAAGAAATTCGTTTTTTTTTGACATTTTCCTCCTTTATAATAATTTTCGGTGATATAGGCAGGAGGATTAATTAAAATCTCGAAACTGTAATCTTGAGTGCAAAATATTTCGCGAAAATTAGTTATACTATATATGATCCTTCGATATCGGCGAGAAGCCGGGCAAATCCTTGGACAGCCGCAAACAAGAGGAGTATGATTCGTGACAAATCTGGTTGAAATATTCTCCTCAATTCAGGGAGAAGGTATATATACCGGAGCCAGGCAGGTATTTGTCCGGTTCAGCGGTTGCAATCTTAAATGCGCCTACTGTGACACCCCCTACGAACCAAACCCCCGGTTCCGTGTGGAGTTTCCAGCCGGGACCAGGGAATTTGTCAACTACTCAAATCCGGCCGGGCCGGACGAAACCGCTGAGATAATAAAGAAGTTTAACCTGAAAAAGCATCACAGTATCAGCCTGACCGGCGGCGAACCCCTTCTGCACACCAAATTTATTCTGCAGTTAAGCCGGCTTTTAAAAGCAGAGGGGACAATGTTTTATCTTGAGACAAACGGAACGCTGCCTTCCCATTTAGCCATACTGATCCCGGTGATAGATATTGTCAGCATGGACATCAAACTGCCCAGCACATCCGAACTAAGTGGGTTGTGGGACACCCACAGCGAGTTTTTGCAGACTTGTTCATCCAAAGAAGTCTTTGTCAAAACTGTTGTTTCATCAAGTACAACTGAGCCTGAAATTATTGAGGCCTGCAAAATAATCAAAGGGGTTAACCCGAAGATCCCTTTAATAATCCAACCTGTAAGCTCACATTCGGGATACCCCGGAAAAAGCCCGTCCATACGCAGGGTAATAAAATTACAAGAACTGGCCCTGGATTATCTCACCGATGTCAGAGTAATACCGCAGACCCATAAATATCTGGGACAGTTGTAAGGAGGATTTCTTTGATGGTTGATCAGAAAAAGATTGAAAAAGCAGTCCACATGATTCTCGAAGCGATTGGTGACAACCCGGATAGAGAGGGCCTGGTGGACACTCCGGCTAGGGTTGCCAGAATGTATCAGGAAATATTTTGTGGTATGGATGAAGACCCCAAGCAGCATTTACAGGTTCTTTTTACAGAAGATCACGAAGAATTGGTCCTCGTCAAAGACATATCTTTTTATTCGATGTGCGAACACCACCTGCTTCCGTTTTTCGGCAAGGCCCACGTGGCTTATATCCCCCGCAAAGGCAGGATTACAGGCCTGTCGAAGCTGGCCAGGACCGTGGAAACGATTGCCAAGAGGCCTCAGCTTCAGGAACGGCTGACCTTCACGATCGCCGATATGATCATGGAAGCTTTAAACCCCCTGGGGGTAATGGTCGTCGTTGAGGCTGAACACATGTGTATGACGATGAGGGGTATCAAGAAACCTGGTTCGATGACCCTTACTTCGGCAGTACGCGGGCTGTTTAAAACAAAACAGGCTACCCGGGCTGAGGCATTTTCTCTGATTAAAGGCCACCGCTAAGGAGGCCACCTGCTTGATTTATCCTCCCGAATTGAATAAAATTATTTTGGGCGCCTTTGGAAGGAGTACTCGTGTTTATGGACGAACAGAACCGCGACAAGCTTGAATTGATCGCGTCAAAGAATTTTAAACCAAATGATGAGATGTATAAAATAGTTGACTATTTAAATAAAAATCTAAAACACAAAAAAGTGATGTTCGGTCTCCAGAAAAACAGTGAAGACGGCACAATGACAATTACCATATATGAAATATAAAGCAGGTAATCCCTGCTTTTTTATACTATTGGTTTTACTTGGTAATAACGCCTGCGTGCTCCTTGGAGGGAAAAATGCTTATTTTAATCAGCAATGATGACGGAATTCATGCCCCTGGTATTAATTCGTTAAGGGCAAGTTTAGAGCCCCTTGGTGATGTCTTTGTCGTCGCCCCGGACAGACCACGGAGCGCCACCGGGCTCGGTATTACAATCCATAAACCACTTCGCGTGGAAGATGTAACATTCGCGGACAGTAAGGCCCGGGGTTATGCTGTTAATGGAACCCCATCAGATTGTGTAAAAATTGCTATTCAGGCGCTGCTGCCTGTCAAACCGGACATTGTCGTCTCAGGGATTAACCTCGGGCCCAACCTCGGTACAGACGTGCTGTATTCCGGGACCGTTTCGGCCGCCTTAGAAGGGGTAATCAATGATGTCCCGGCCATTGCCGTATCTCTGGCTTCCTGGGATGCCCCTGACTTTGGTTATGCTGCCGATTTTACAGTCAGGTTGGTCAGGGTTGTTTTAGACAAAGGGCTGCCTGAAGAAACTCTGCTTAATGTAAATATCCCTGCCTTCGACCGCAGTAAAAACCCACCCCGGATAAATGTTACGCGATTGGGTAAGAGACGGTACGAAAACATCTTTGAAAAGCGCCTGGACCCCCGCGGGAAAACGTATTACTGGATGGGTGGGGAAGTCCTCGACGTGCAGGCTGACCTGGGAACGGACATTGATTCGGTGAAAAAAGGTGAGATCTCCATAACGCCTCTGCTTTTTGATGTAACTGACCACCAATTTATTGATTTAATTAAGGGCTGGAACCTGAACAATATTCTCTAAGTAAAGGAATCCCCTGCGGTGATGTCAAATACAATATTAATACAGATAACTGAGAGGACTCTGGGGCAATGAATTTGACAGGAGCAAAGGTAAGGGTAAAAAACATTACAAGAGCTGATGTATCTCTGTTGGTGAAATGGAAAAACGACCCGGAAATTGGTGATTTGGTCCGGGGCGGTTCCATTAACACGACATTTGAGATAGAGAGCCGGAGATTTGAAAGAGGCCTTAGTGAAAGCGATATCATCAGATTAATGATTGAGACCCTGGCCGGTAAACCTATCGGTTTTATTTCCCTCGTTGAAATTGACAAAGACAATAAAAAAGCTGAAATCGGTATGCTTATCGGGGAGAAAGATTACTGGGACAACGGATATGGCACAGATGCTCTCGTCACCCTGCTCAGACATCTCTTCTTTGAGATGGACTTCAACCGGATTGGATTGGAAGTTTTTGAATACAACCAGAGGGCTAAAAAAGCATACGGGAAAATAGGATTTATCATTGAAGGCATGCAGAGACAGGGACTGTGCAGGAACAACAAGTACCATGATATTTACCTGATGGGTATTACTAAGGAGGATTTTGTCAAGATACATGGCGTTCCCCATCCAAAAGTCAGCGATTATTTTAACATTAAATAATAAAAACTGCTGACTTTCTCGTCAGCAGCCTGAGGAATTATATGAGTCCAAACTCTTTCTGGCCTAGTTTACTCAAAGAGAATTCAAAAGCAACTTCATCGGCCCAGCATATATCCTTTAAAAAACCCTGGTCATCAAACAAGCGAAGTATTTCGTCCAGACCGTCACTGGAGAGACCTGTTGTTTTAAGTAGAAGTTGAAAACTTAAAGCGATGTCAAAATTAAGATTATTGACTTGATAAAAGATTACAATTTCGTCAATTACCATCTCTTTATACAAGAAACCCACCTCCTTTGAAAGTATTTTATCACTAAAGATAAGATAAGACAATCTAGTTGACAGTTGACAGTTAGCAGTTGACAGTGGTCTCTACGCCTTCGGCTTCGAGGGGATCGGAAGAGTTTGCTGTCGCAAACTCTCGATTATATAAAACAAAAATCTTTCACCACAAAAGGCTCACAGGTACTGCTTAAAGGTCAAAGGACACAAAGAGACCATAACTGTCATTTGGCATAAAACTAAACATTCTATAAAAAAGGCGGAGAGAAAAAACTGCAATCTCTTGCAGTTAAACCTTTTTTAATGGCAGGGGAGAAAGGACTTGAACCCGTAACCAACGGTTTATGTATGCGTTACCTAACATGAGAGGGACGGCGGGGGGTTCTTCCCGCCCTTTCGGTCGAGAGGTCGCCCTATTAAGCCTTCCGATGATTTCCTCCAGTGTAACGGTTCAATTTCAAATTATTCCAATCCCCCAAAGCAGTTTCCCAAAAAAAATTTCCGGTATTTGGGAAAAGTCGAAATAGAACGGTTAATTTTCAAAAAGCACCCTGGCGCCGGTGGTTGTGGTCGGTCTGCCTCCGTTTATCCAAGTGACTTTTTGAATAAGGGCCTGTATTGCTAAATTTGCCGAAAACAATGAAGATGTTTATCTCGGCAAAAAATGCAATTTTGAACCTGAGTTATATTCCATATGGAACAGTAGTCGGTAGCACATTGATTATTGATTTTGGGGCATGGCTGGCAGGCCGATGCCCCACTATTTTTTTTGATAACCCCTCCAATAGAGCGACTGGTAATTGGGATATTTTGGTAAAGTGGATTACCTGAGTTATTTTTAGGCATACTACTGAGTAATTTATAGATAAAGCTTAGAAATATTTTTAAAAAAACAAATATTAGGCAGGAATAATTTGACAAGTGTAGAAAGGAGGAAAATATAATGTGGTTTGCCAAGGAGTGCTTGGTAAACAGAAAGGGGGTTAGTGGAGTGCATAACAACTCAGAATTAAAAGCCAAGGATTGGTATAAAAAGTACAATTCCTTTTCTGTTGACTCAAAAGAGACTGCCAATGAGACTGCCAACGACCCCAAGAGTTTTGAAAAAAAAGCTGATAAGTCTTTTAGATCAAGGTATTCTTGCCAAGCTAAGGGTGATTCAATATGGAAGAAGTTACGATAATAATAGGCAAAACAGTTAATGGAATAGTTGGTGTATATGAACGGAGACCGAGTCTTAATGATGAGTTTATAGTCCAAATTACCGATGGTCTTTTAGTTTTAGTTCATGGAGAACTACAAAAAGGATTATCACTCGTAAAAGGAATATTGCATAAAAACCCCACCAACGACGTTGTTGACATAACAGATTATCTAAGGGCTGAACTAGCTAAAACCTATGACGAAGCAATTCATGGGTATATAGGAATTTTTATTTTAGGATACGATAATGAGGGTTTCCCTCAAGTGTTTGGCACCAGTAGTCCGGATTTTCCTTTTAGAAGGTTCGATCCTATTGGAACTACTGATGCGTCCATGATACCTAAATACATTTGGACGATTTTGTTTCATCGGGGATTGGATTTAAACAAAGCCTCGGAGGTATTGTCATTCACTTTGACCCAAGAGCTAAGTACTGGGTTGGCTAGGACATGCCAATACGGTGTTTGCCAAATTACACCGGGTAAAACGGTTTTCTTATCTGATAACGATCTTCAGGCCTTACGGTTAAAGAATTCAAACGCGTTCAATAAAATCAAAGAAGACAACGCGTTTCTTTTTTGTTAGTTTTGGAGGGAGATAATATATGACATTAGCCCTCGCATTAAGGGGTTCCAATGGTCTTGTTTTGGCCAGTGATAGCCGTAAGAGTGGATGGGGAAGTAGTCAAGATACTTCGGAAAAATTTATGCAAGTGAACAGAGATGTTGGTGTTATGACTTATGGTTGGACAACCCCGGGCAATATAGGTATAAAAAGGCTTGTGGAACATGTAAAAGATAACCAACTAGCTCACTTCAGCCAAATATCAACTGCTGCAGAAACAATTTTTAAAAAAGAATATGAAGATACGGTAGCCCAAATTAAAAAGCAGGGTATGCTAGGTGATCCCCCCTTGGTAGGTTTTATACTTGCAGGTTATGATAGTATCGAAGCTAATCAATTTAAAATTGTCAACTGGGAATCGCCAGATTTCGAGATATTTGAAGAGGCTAATGGGTCGCTAATGAGAGCACAATGGCCTTTATCAAAATTTCTAATGACCATATTATATTATCCTGAGATAACTGTTGGTAAACTTAAAGAGTTAGCTGTTCTTCTAATGACTAGTACTTCTTCTGTCGAGGATACAGTAGGCGGCCCTATACAATTGGCCGAAATTACATATGACAGAGGCTTCACAAAAATTGGTAATGAGGAAGTTGACAAGATTATTAATGCTATTCAACCAAAAATTTGTTCTTTTAGGCAATCTCTGATTAAAAATGTATTGTAAAAGATTTTATAATTTAAGAAAATGGAAAGCTGTAGATCTAAGAGCCTAACGGCTCTTTTTATTTGGTTCGCCACAGTAAAGGAGAAACCAAACGCATATTCGCATTGGCGGCTTCACAGATTGGCACAGTTTCGTTTTAAACGGGGTGGTCAGTATAGAGGTTATACCCATGAAATCATTACAGAGCAAATTAAGGGCTTTTCCGTGAATTCTGAGTCTAAACCATGTAAATAGGCTTTGGAACCCATGTAATGATAGCCCCGCAGTCCTCACAGTAGATGTATAGGCCGGATATTTTGAAAAACATTTCTGATGTTTTGCCGATGTTGGTACTCTCTTTTTTTGTTTTCAAATATTTCACCTCCCAAATAATAATTCCATTAAATGGGAGGAAAAACCTTCCTTTTGTCGAAGGACTAAGCAGGAGGGAGGGATAGGAATAATGTGTGATGAAGGCCCAGTAAAAGTTAGAGTATGGTTTAAAGAAAATGGAAAAGACCTTAATTTTCCAGCATGGACCAATACTGTGGAAGAAATACAGGCTATGAAAATAGCCGGATTTGTTAAAGTACATGATATAAAATATGAAATTAAAGAAATGTGTTTTGATACTGGCATTGAAGCCATAGTATTTGATTTAGAGAGAGCCTAACGGCTCTTTTTTTTGTGGAAAATAATTGTTGACACAAGTAATAACAAGTAGTAAATTATAATTAGAAGTAAAAACAAGTGAGAGGGGAGGTAAGAATGGAGCAGCTGTTTAATATTGAAGAAGTTGCAGAAATACTTGGCGTTAAGGCCGAAACCGTCAGGACATGGCTTCGTTCCGGCAAAATAAAAGGCACTAAACTTGGCAAACTCTGGCGGGTCAAAGAATCAGAACTACAGAAGTTTATTAAGAAGTGCAATGGAAAGTAATAGAGTGACAGTCCCACCGCGAAGCAGTTCTGTCACTCAGTCACCAAAGTCCCGAAGGACAATGGATGATTTTATTATATCCTCCTTTGGGTCAAATTTCAAGGAGGGATAGGTTTGAATATTGTGGATTATGTTACTGACCGGACAGGAAGCAATTACGGACCGGTACTTAAAAACCCGCTTTGGCAGGAAGCAAGTGAGTGCGAGCAGCAGATCAAGGCTGTTATCGCCGATAAGATACCGGAGGAAGGGGCAAAACTTGTTGAGCAGCTACAGAAAAATAAAGTTCTCTATCAGCAGGTAGTTGAACTTCACGGATACCTGAGAGGCTTTAGTGATGGCTTGATGTTGGGTAAGCTCCTGGAACGTCATAACTTGGAGGCTGAGTAAATGCAAGACCCGACAATCAAAAAAATGGCCGACAAGACTATTGAGGTATTAGATTTGCGCTGTAGAATTATGTGGATAGTAACAACGGAGACAATACTGGTAAACAGGGACTATGTGGGCGAATTCCGGGAAGAATACCCGGAGGCAAAAATGTTAGGGGAGGTCGAACCTGGGGTATATGTGGGTGAAGAAGAATAGCCTTCAGCGGGGGTAATGCCCCGCTTTTTTATTTGTCGAAATATGTAACAATTTTTGTCAAGGAAATTATTGTAAGGTGTCTAAGGTAATAAAAAACGACAGGAAGGAGGGGAAATAAATGGAACAAAAAATTACATATCAAGAGATTAGGAATTTTGCTAAGAAAAAAAAGCCTGATATTGCGTTTGTTGTTGAAGGATTATTTTCTAAGATAGAAGAAGTTATTAACGAAAAAGACATTCAAATTGCTTATGCAAAGAACCTGTTTTCCGAAGACCATAAAAAACTTGAAATACTTATTTTGACTAACAAAAACATCATATATAGTATAAAATTTATCGGCAATGACAATTGCTTTGAAATTACAGCTATAAAAATAAAAATGCTTGAAGAAATAGTTTATAAATCATCAACTCATTTGTTATTTAATGAATTAAAGATTAAGTTTAAAAATGGTAAAGAAATTGTATTATGTAACGAAACAGATTTCAATGATAATTGGCAATCAAAATACTATAATCATATTAAAGAAATCTATAAACTTTTATTGGATTTACAGGGAGCCTAACAGCTCCTTCTTTTTTATTTCGCGGGAGCGTCCCGCATTTTTATTTCTGCCGCAGAAACCAGGGAAGAAATTAAGAAGAAATTAAGTTCTAAAACCGCATATAATAAAAGGGAATATGTGTTTGAATGTAGAAACATATTTAGGCTAAAAAACCAGGCCGCTGTCGCTAGAATGTCGCTAAAAAAGAAAGTGTCGCTAAAGTGTCGCTAAAAAGCTTTTTTGACCTGTCGGGCCAGAAAATAAAAAAACTGCAATTCCTTGCAGTTGTAAGTGACTAAATGGCAGGGGAGACAGGACTTGAACCCGCAACCAACGGTTTTGGAGACCGCTACTCTACCAATTGAGCTACTCCCCTGTATCATATTTAATTCTTGAACATCATCTAGTATAAACGAAAATAGCCCTTTCGTCAATAGAGAACACTTTATCTCACCCGGAGGTAATTATGTCCATAGACTTACATATTCATTCAACCGCTTCGGACGGGGACATCGACCCAGTATCAATTGTCAGGATGGCCGCCGGGGCGGGACTCAAAATAATCGCTTTGGCAGACCATGAAAGTACCGACGGTTATCACCCCGCCCGGCAGGAAAGTACAGCCTATGGATTAATAGTTGTTCCGGCGGTAGAGATTATGAGTTTTTACAAAGACAAGGAAGTCCATGTCCTCGGTTATTTCCCGGACCCGGACCATACCTGCCTGCAGAATCAGCTTGCCGAGTTGCGCCACCAAAGGACTCTTTGCGCCAAAGCATCGGTCGAAAAACTGCAGGAATACGGGTTTCATATTTCCTGGCGGGATGTCGAGAAACTTGCCCAGCCGGGCGGCCCGGTCAGCAAAGGCCATTTAATGCAGGCCCTCAACAATGCCGGATATATTAAAGAACGTGGCGATGCCTTGGACATACTCGTAAAATACCTAAATGTCGAAGGGTTGGCCTACATCTGCCATCCATTCCCGTTTGATGATGCAGTTGCCCTGATTAGGGATGCTGACGGTATTCCTGTCCTGGCTCACCCTGGCCTGATCAGAGATGACAAAATCGTGACCGAACTTTGTGCCAAAGATATTGACGGTTTAGAGGTATTTTATTATTATTTTGGCCAACATAGGGAAGAACGGGTCCAGAAATACAGCGCTCTGGCCGATGATAAAAGTCTTTTAAAGACCGGCGGCAGTGACTATCACGGGACATATACACCGGTTGTACTCGGTGAGAACTCAGTCCCCCTTGAGGGTGTCAAGGACTTTCTGAAGCTCTTCGGGTTATTTTAAAATATTTTAGAGGAGGTGTTTTATGGCTAAAAAAGTAGTCGTCCTCTATGGAGGACTTTCTACCGAGAGAGAGGTTTCCCTTCGTTCCGGAAAAGCCGTCTATGACGCCCTGCAGGGCAAAGACTTTCAGACAACCTTAATCGATGTGGACCGGGACATCATGCAAAAGCTTAAAGAGGTTAACCCCGATGTGGCATTTATCGCGCTTCACGGCAGATACGGTGAAGATGGCTGTATCCAGGGAGTCCTGGAGATGCTGAACATCCCTTACACCGGCCCCGGGGTGATGGCCAGTTCGATAGCTATGAACAAGATAATGACAAAGAAACTCCTTGCCTTTGAAGGAATTCCCACCCCTGGCTTCATTGTGCTGAATGGTAACGAGGGAACTGCGGCTTCCCTGGCCGAAAATATCTTAAGTAAACTGCAGCCCCCCTTGGTAATTAAAGCCGCCAACCAGGGTTCATCGATCGGGGTTTACTTCGCCTTCAATAACACCGATGTGATATCCGGACTTGAGGAATGTCTGAAATATGATCAGGAAATACTGGTCGAACAATATGTCAAAGGCAGGGAATTGACTGTTTCGATTATTGGCAGCTCAAATCCGGTCGCTCTCCCGACTTTGGAAATACTGTCTTCTTCCGGCGTTTACGATTATCACGCCAAATACACTGCTGGGGCCAGCAGTCATTTCGTGGCCGATCTGCCGGAGGAAACAGATGCCCGGATTAAAGAACTGGCAGTTAAAACTTATCAGGCTGTCGGCTGTACCGGGTTATCAAGGGTTGATTTCCTGCTCGATGAAACCGGTCAGCCATTTGTCCTGGAAGTCAATACAAGCCCGGGCATGACGGCTACCAGCCTGTTTCCTGACGCTGCCAAGGCAATGGGTCTCAGTTTTCCTGATTTAATAGAAAAACTAATCAGTTTTGCGTTAGAAAACCACTAATATTTAAAAACATTTTCGATATTATTAGTCCAATTGAAGGAATTTGGCGATTATTGTAGAATAATATAAAGCGTTTCCAAAATAGCCCGCCTTCACCTTATATATTTAAGGTGTTTGCCTTAAGCATATTGCTTGAGGCTTTTTTTTCGGGAGGGGTTTCCCCAATTTGTCGAAACGCCAGGCGGCTTAGCTGCTTTTTATCATACAGAGCCTGGGGTTGATGTTACAATTATTTCTTTTGTTTTTAATTCCCTGAGAAAAGATGTCCAGCATTTCGCGGAATGGGATAAATTAACTCGAAACGAGGAGGATTTTATCTCATTTTAGGCGAATAGTGAGTAATAAGTAGAAATTTGGGAGTGGTACTTATTGAATCCTTATCAAAAACTTGCCCTGGCCATCTCTTCCCTGATGGTTATAGTAATTATTGGCACAGTTGGGTTCTGTATTATCGAAGGCTATTCTTTCCTTGACTCCTTTGCTGTAACGATATCCCTCCTGACAACTACTGCAATAGGGTACGGGAGCATGATTCCCCTATCTATTCCCGGCAAGATCTTCACTCTGGTATTAATCATAGTGGGTGTAAGTATGGTTGCTTATGCCTTTGGAACTATAATCAGCCTGGTCCTTGAGGGCCAGATAAAAAATTTGATGGGGCGGTCTAAAATGCACAAAAAAATAGCGGGTTTAAAAGATCACGTTATCCTCTGTGGCGCCGGAAGGGTAGGGTATCATGTTATTTCCAGACTCGTCATGGAAAAGGTGCCTTTTGTCGTTATTGATAAAAATGAAGAGACTACGAAGAAATTAATGGAAGAAGGGGTCTTATTTATTAATAATGACGCTACGAAAGACGAGGTTCTGGTTGAAGCCGGCATCAAGAGGGCTAAAGGTCTGATTACAGCATTAGCCGGCGATGCAGATAATGTTTTTGTTACATTGACAGCGAAGGAATTGAACCACGATATCAGGATCATCGCCAGAGGCGACCTGGCCGAATCAAAACCGAAGCTGATCAGGGCCGGAGCCGATAAGGTAATCTCCCCATCTGTTATCGGTGGCAGGAGGATGGCCATTTCCATTTTAAAACCTGTCAGTGTTGATTTTGTAGAAACCCTGATTCATAAAAAGGATTTTGAATTTGAAATTGAGGAAATCATAACCTCCGGCAGTTCGCCGTTGATCGGTAAATCACTGCAGGAGTCCCAGGTAAAACAGCAAACAGGGGCGATGATAGTTGCGATCAAAAGAAAAGAGGATATTATTTCCAACCCCGGGGCCGCCGAGGTAATCGTTACCGGTGACCTGCTTATCGCTATCGGCACCAGGACCCAACTGGCCAAGTTAGAACAGCTGGCGTCAACGCGAAATGGTAAGGTTTATGGAAGTTACTAAGTTAGTCTGTTTGGGAGACAGTATTACATGGGGTTTCCCCTTTGGTCCGAGCTGCTCTTGGGTAGATATATCCGCCAAAACCCTGGGTCTTCCGATGATTAACCGCGGGGTCAACGGAGATACTGCCGAGGACCTGCTTTTTCGGTTTGGCCGGGATGTCCTGGCCTATAAGCCTTCTCACGTTTTTATTATGGCGGGTATTAATGATGCCAGTATAAATATTCCTTTGGAATCTTTTCAGGATAAAGTATTGAAGATGCACGCCCGGGCTCTTTGTTATAAAATCGTTTCTCTTTGGGGACTGCCTACCCCTACCGGGGACCATATTTTAGAGCACACCCTAAATAAATACCGTTCTTGGTTAGAGAAGTTCACTCACGCCAACAACTGTCGCCTGCTCGACTTTTCTTCGGTGATGCTGCTGCCTGACGGCACTATCAACCGGGAATGCTTCAATGATGATGTACACCCAAGTAAATTCGGATACCAGTCTATGGCCAACTCCTTTACTGAATTCTTCAATCCACTTCTATAATCCATTGATTACTTTTTTTAAGAATCAGGTCATTTTTTGAAGGAATTCACATACTCCTTGCTGAATATCTTTAGAATTCAGCAATCAAACCGGAAGGATGTGATTGCCATGGAACTTCACAACTACACCGAAACAGTAGTCAAGGAAGTTCTTAATGAGGTTTTATCAAAAAGGAAAGAAGTTTGTCAGTGTGAAAAATGTCGTCTGGATATAATGGCAATTGCCCTTAACAATCTACCACCACAATACTATGTATCAGAAAAGGGTGAGGTTTACTCCAAACTACTGGCAACTTATTTGGAAATCCGCACAAAAGTCGTCACAGAAATTATTAAGGCATCTATGCAAGTTGAAAAATTGCCTCATCACCAGGGATAATGAAAAAACTGTTTACCCAAAATTACATATTTATGATATATTAGTATTAGGGAGAGCCTAAAAAAAGGGGGGAGCCAAATGGAGGTCAGATGTATGATGTGCGGCAGAAAAGAAGGCATTGAAAAGGATCACGTTGAATACCGGAAAATTCAAAAAAACCCTAAGGCCGTTTTTATTTGCAGTTTATGTATGGCCCGAACATTCCACGAGGCAAAAGAAGGGCAGAAGCCTCATAAACCGATGTAATCAATTTAAGCTGACAAAATATACTACTTATTGAAGGGGGTTGTGCTATGTTTGATTCTTGGGTGAATGGCATTGTTTTCGGGATTGTAATAACGTTTTTTATCGGTGTAATAGCCAGTGTTGTAGCCAGGGTCGACCTAAATAAAATGAAATCCAAAACCTAAACGCCTTTTAAAGGCGTTTTTTCTTTTAAGGCAAATTTTTCTATGGTTTAGAAGGATTTTATCCTATCTCAAATGCGTCAAATGACATTATCGAAGTAAAGGCCGTTATCCGGGGGCAGAGTAACCGGCAGTCCAAAACAGTCTCATCACCCCTACTCGGCGCCAGGTCGGCAGATGCGCTATCGATAGTTGATAACCTTACTAACCTATACAACCATAAGTATTTTCACGAGCGCCTCGCCGAAGAGGTACACCGGTCATATCTCCAAAATTCCAGTGTCTCAATAGTTATGCTAGACATTGACTATTTTAGACACTATAATGACGTCCTCGGGTATCCGGCAGGGGACAAGCTCCTGTCAGAGTTTGCCAACATGCTGAGCGCCCTTGTGCGTACAAGGGATATAGTTACCAGGTACGGAGGCGAAGAATTTGCCATCATCCTTACCGATGCCGATTCCAAACTGGGCTTTGAAGTAGCGGAGCGAATTCGGACTTCTATCGAAAATTACCCTTTTGAGGGCAGAGAGATACAGCCGAAGGGAAAACTTACTGTCTCAGTCGGTGTGGCTACATACCCAGCAAACGCTTCCAGTAAGGAAGATCTGCTCAGAGTTGCCGAAGAAGCGCTTTACAGGGCCAAACATACGTCTAAGAGCAGAGTCGCCCTGTATTTTTCGGTTTTTGATGATTTGAAAACAGAACTCGACCAGTCAGACCTTAGTCTCTTAAATACGATTAAGACCCTTATTACAGTAATTAATGCCAAAGATAAATATACCTTTGGCCATTCCGAGAGAGTTGTCCGTTATTCTTCAGTACTGGCGGAACAGCTTGGTTTGGGTGAGGAGCAGGTAAAATATATTAAATACGGCGCTTACCTTCACGACATTGGCAAAACAGAGATTGGGCGTGACATTCTGAATAAAAATGAGCCTTTAGCCTTGGATGAATGGTCTCTCCTTAAATGCCATCCTCAGTGGGGAGCAGATATTGTCAAACCGGTCAATGCCTTAAAACAGATTTTACCCCAGATTCTGTACCATCACGAACGCTTTGATGGCGGAGGATATCCCAATGGACTGGTAGGTACGGATATTCCCTTAAATGCCAGAATCCTAGCCATCGCTGATAGTTTTGATGCGATGACAACCGTCCGGCCCTATCAAAAGGCGCGTTCCTTAAATGAGGCGGTTCAAGAGCTTCTCAGGTGCTCAGGAACCCAGTTTGACCCCCAGCTCGTCGAATCATTTATTAAATCCCTAAAAACTATCCAATTCGAAAATGAAGAACTCGTCTCATAACGGTAAATCAGCCTATTCGAGGTTATTCTAAAGTAAAACAGCAGGAAGAACGATAATATCCATGTGACGTATCATTGTTTCGACTCCGGAATCATTATTAAACTACTGGAAGGGAGAAAATCCGGTGAAACTACTGTTGGAATTACTTGTGGGTAACAAGGGCCAGGGTCTAACTGAATATGGTCTCATATTAGCAGTTTTCGTAATAACTGTTATTTGTGGTGTTATGCTTGTAGGGCCAAAGGTTTCGGCCCTCTTTGCCAACACCAGTGCCCAGATTAATTAAGCCGCAGATGCGGCTTTTTTTATTGCCTTAGGGCAGGAATCCGGGACGCCTTGTCGAAATCTAAGAAAAACCTAACTAAAAGGAGAGTGCCGTGTGAATTGTCAAAAAATCAGCTGATAAAAATGATAATTTCATCCTTTATCGGAATTCTCCTCGTCATTACCGCATATAATATATGAGCTTTCCAGGGATAACGATTACGGCTGAACCACTTAGAATGTATACGAGGGGGAGTTTTGATGAATTACGCTGTTCCCGATGACCTCCAGGGTTTAATGAACTATCACGGACACCTCTGTTTTGGTGTGCTGCTCGGTTACAAAGCATGTAAGTATGCGGAAGAGATAATCGGCCGTTCGGACAATATGATGGTACTGATAGAAAACGGCGCATGTGACCGGGATGCCGTGAAGTTTCTCCTGGACTGCACAATTGAAAACGGTAAGCTGATTAACCGCCAGGGGAAAACACAGTCTTGGTCAGTCTACAACAAAGATGAAGGGGAAGGTGTCCGCCTGACGGTCAACCCGAATCTGGCTAATCAACTTCCCAAGGATAAAGACCAGGCGATGGGTTTCATCATGGAAATGCCCGGTAATCTTCTATTTAACGTGGAGCCTTTTAACTGCGGCTGCCACTAAAAATTAAACTTCTCAGTAACTGCTGCCGGCCCATAAAGAGCCGGTATGATATATCTTTTAGTAATCGCTGACTTAAGGGCAGGTAAATATAACCGGCGTGTCGAAAAACGTAAATAAGGTTAATTTTAGAAAAAGAGAGGAAAATGCATTAATGAAAAAGGACATATCTTGGTTAAAACTGGCCGGGATTATCGCAGACCACCTACCTACGGTTCCTTCTCTCAACTGCCCAAGATGCGGGGTTCCGAACGTTGAATTTCAGTATGTTGGCGACAAGACAACCGGTATCGGATTCTTGTGTGTTTGGTGTGCTTCCTGCTTACATGGCACACACATTTCCAGGGTAAAGATTCCCCCTCAGGCTGAGTATATCTCCAAAGATTCACTTGAAGAGGTGAAAAATCGAATACCCAACTTCCAAGCAGGGTAAAAAAGACCCACGAAACCCGAATTTTCGACATTCCATAAAAAGGAACCAAAAAAAGGACAGAGCTTGAAGAGCCTGGATTTGCCCAATTTGTCGTTGAGTATTCCGATATCAACAAGGATTTTAAGGTCGCAAAACCTGCTGATTTAAAATAACAGACAAAACCCCCGGTTTATCCGGGGGTTTTTTAAAACTGAGCATGTTGACTGGTTACGCTCTCCTCCACACTATTTTGAGGGCGATACGAGAATCCGCAAAGATTGTTTCAAAGGGGGAAAAGGTATGAATTACAAAGATATCCTGAAAAACAAAACTTTCTGTATCGCTTCAATTTGTGTAATCACAGTAATAGTCTGTACGGCAGCATTTTTTGTCCTGAAGGAAACAAATCCGCCAAAACCAATTGACCCGGCCAAGATTAGGATTGTTGCCGTAAATTCGGACAGCATAGGGGTGGACCCCAAATCTGATTTTAAGATAGTTTGTGGCGAAGAGTATGACAAGTCTCAGATTAAATCAGCCCTTACGGTTACTCCAAATGAACCATATAAATTATCAAAGGCATCAGGCAATGATTACCTGTTAAGATTTGAAAAGGCCCTCCAGGCTAACCGCATCTATAAGTTCAGCCTCAATGTAAAAGATGCGGACAATAAGCGTTCTTGGGCTTTTCAGACCAAAAAGACCTTTCGGGTGGTCAGGACTATGCCTAGGGATAAGGGCGCCTGGGTACCCACAGATTCAGGTATAGAGATAACATTCAGCCATGACAATTATGATGACATCAACAATTATTTTGAAATATCGCCTCCGGTAAAAGGCAGGTTTGAAAGGCATAAGAAGACCGTCGTATTTGTACCGAAGGGGTTAGCCGAAGCGACTGTTTATACGGTAAAATTAAAAAAAGGCGTTTCCCTTAAAGGAAGTAATGACCGAATTGACAAAGATTACGTATTTCAATTCGAAACCGAAAAAAAGACGTATTCGGATCACATTTTTTTCGAAGATTTACATAATGTTTTACCCAAAACAGCTCCTGTTATCAGAACATATGCAAACACTTCCAATGCAAACAACAGTGTTACTGTTGAGGTATACAGATACCCAGGTGACAAAGGTTTTTTGGACAACCTTAAAACATTGGGTTCATCACCATACTGGGCTTATAACGCAAAAGCTCGGACTAGTTTTAAAACCGCGGGGTTAGATAAAGTAACTACCTTTAAAACAAAGATTGTTACGGTAGACTACCAGGACTATCTTTGTTTCCCCACGCCGCTGCCGGAAGGTTATTACTTAATAAACTGTACTGCGGGCAGCGCTAAAGCCCAGACCCATATCCAGGTAAATAACCTTGTGTCATACATTACGGTGGCCAAAGACAAGACCCTTATCTGGGTCAATAATGCCGGGTCCGGGCAACCCGTGGAAGGTTGTACCGTGACTGCGGATGATAAACAGGCGGTTAATACAAATAATGATGGGATAGCAATAATCCCCGGCGAAATATCGGTAAATGAAAACCAAAGCAACTATTACTTTAAGATTGCGTCGAACATGAACCCAAATCTTTTCGCAGTGGTAAGCTACCGGCCAGATTACTCTTATGACTTCAGTAATGTATATTTTGATTATGATTCAAATAATGCGAACAATCTTTACTGGAATTATCTGTTTTTTGACAGAGGATTATATATGCCGACCGACACGGTAAATGTATGGGGATTAATCAAATCCAGGACTAAAAAGGGCCAGCCTAAAAAGGCAACTCTTGAACTGCGGCAACCCAACTGGGGAGACGATGCAGAACAGTCTTTAATTGATTCTAAGGTGATTGACCTTACCCCTACAGGGACCCTTTCCGGTGGTTTTGTACTGCCTAATCTGACTGCAGGCTCATACAGTATTGCGGTCAGGATTGATAATAACTTGGTCATAGAAAAATATTTTGATGTTAGCCAGTATACCAAACCGGCTTACAAGATAGATGTAACCTCAGACAAACAGGCCGTCTTCGAATGGGAACCCATCAACTTGAACATTCAGACCAGTTTCTTTGAAGGCACGCCTGTATCAGGGCTTAAGCTTGCTTATGATTACCGATACAACAACCACTTAAATTCAGGTATCAACTCAGCTGATGGCAAACTGAACTGTGATAAAAATGGTTCGGCAGGCTTCAAGGTCCCTCCCGTTTCATTAGGAGACTCATGGCATCCAACGGAATTTTATTTTAGTATTAACAACGCCCGCGCTGAAGAACAAGAGGTAAGAGCACGGCGCAATGTAACTGTTTTCCCCCGTGATACCATGATCAGTGTAGATGGAAAAAGAGCAGCTGATAAAGGTATTGTAGTAGTGCAGACGAATAAAATTGATCTGGCTCCACTAAACAATAAACCGATAGAATATTTCTCCGAAGATGATTATCGGGGACTATCCTTGAACATTAAACTGAAAGCTCAAATATATGAGGTGTATTGGGACAGAAAAGAAATCGGGGATTACTACGATTTTATTAACAAAAGGACCGAAAAAAAATACGAGTACTTTGAAGTTGATAAACTTATTAAAAGCCTGCAGTTTACAACAGTTAAAGGAAAATACCAATTTGAATTTCCTTTTGACATGAACAAACATTACCGTGTGGAAGTAACCGGATTTGATTCCAGGAAAAATACAGTTGTCGAAACAGAAGAGGTCTACGGGTATAATTTCTTTGACGGCGAAAAAACGGAGGGTTATAACATGGTCACCGAAGATCCCACAACTACGTACAGGGTGGGAGATAAGGTATCTCTTAACGTGCAATATAATAACAAGGAATTGAAACTGAATAAGAATGGAAAGATATTATATCTTGTCTTCAGAAACGGTTTAATTGACTATACTGCTTCAACCAAACCAAGATATTCATTTAATTTTAAAAAAGAGCTGATACCCAATGTTTATGTAAAATCCGTCTACTTTGACGGTACAAATTTGGCCAAAATCGATATGCGGGAAATAGGTTACGACAATTCCGAAAAGAATTTGCAGATTACTCTAAAGACAGATAAACACCAATACAAACCGGGTGAGACCGCAGATGTCGATATCGAAGTGAAGGACCCTAACGGCCGCCCGGTAAAAGCCAGTATGAATCTAAGTGTTGTTGATGAATCGTTTTTTGCCCTTTATGACCAGACGGTAGAAACCCTTAGTGAATTGTACAGCCCCCGGATTTCTTCCGGCCTTTTGGCTGACTATATTTCCCATGAAGACCTGAAAAAATTGATTTCTGGTGGTGCTGAATATGGCGGTGAAGGTGGAGACCAATCCGCTACCAGGTCGATATTTAAAGATACAGCCTTTTTCCAGTCGATTGAAACAAACGCCCAAGGCCGGGCGAAAACTAAATTTAAGCTGCCGGATAACCTGACATCGTGGAGGATAACTTATCAGGGGGTCACTGAAGACATCGGGGCCGGGTCTGGGAAAACTAATATTACCACCAAGCTGCCATTCTTTGTTGATACTATTTTCAACTCAATATTTATGGAAGGGGATACCCCTTATATTACGGTCCGGTCTTTTGGGACTGAAGTAAACAGCTCTACAGATATTAACTACCGGGCTATAATGCAAGGTCCAAACGGTTTTAAGAAACTCTTTAATTCCGCAGGTAAGGGATATAATTTTACCAACATTGGACTCGGAGAATTAAAGGAAGGGAAGTATTCAATTACTATTGAGGCCTCCTGTGGAAAATACAGAGATGCAGTTAAAAGGGACTTTAGGGTCGAAAAAACCCTCATGGAATCAACCCGGGTTAAATATAAAAAGCTTGTTAATGGCTACCAATTAGAAAAAGGGAAGTCCCTAACCACAATATATTTCTATAATGCCGAACCTGCTGTGTTCTATGAAGCACTTAACTCACTGCTCTATGCCTGGGGGGAGAGGGTCGACCAGAAACTCGCCAGAAAACGTGCCGGCGAGTTGATGAAGCGTTACTTTAATGAGGAACCTTATTGGTGGGGGGATGAAGAATTCGATGGGAAAATGTTTCAGACAAATGATGGAGGTATTGCTCTTTTTAGATACAGCAGCAGCGAACCGGACCTGTCAGCTAAAATGTGTTCCCTCGACCGGGACAGTTTTGATAAAAACTCCCTGAGATATTATTTCTACAGCATTCTCGATAATAAAGAATCAATCCCGGAAGATGTAGCCGCATCATACTGGGGCCTGGGGGCGCTGTCAGAACCGGTTCTGTTGGAGGTACAAAACCTGCTCAAATCCAAAGAGATCGATTTAAAACAGAAAATAATTCTAGGTCTGGCCCTGGCCGAACTCGGGGATGAGGAAGGGGCAAGGGAGGTTTATACCGGGGTAATAGCTAAAAACAGCATGTCAGTCGCACCTTACATGTATATTCAATATGGTAAAGACAGGGATGATACCCTCGAAGCCACATCCCTCTGCTCAGTTTTAGCCATGAAAATAGGGAACAAGAATAAAAACCCCTTGTTTAACTATGTCAAGGATAATTCTCCTAAAGACATATTACTCAACCTCGAGAAGCTGATGTTTGTGACAAATTCACTGCCCAAATCAAACCAAGTCGGTAGATTTAGCTATGAGATTGACGGGGTTAAAAAGGATGTTATTTTAAAAAACATAGAACGATATAAGCTGGTCTTGACCAGCGGGAAAGCAGCCAGGGTAAAATTTTCGGATTTCTCAGGGGATATAATGTCTGCTGAGCATTATGTTGGCCCCATCAAGGATTTAATGAACACTAAAGATAAACTTGTTAAACTAACCAGGACATACAGTGTCGGTGATGTCAGCAAGAAACGGTTTAAACAGTCTGACCTTATCAAAATAACACTTCAACCCGGTTTTGAACGAAATGCCCCGGATGATTATTATGAAATTACAGATATCCTGCCAAGTGGTTTAAGGTTTGTTGGTGTGGAACCCAATTCCGACAGTGAATGGTATTATTATCAAATTAGCGGCCAAACGATGGTCTTTGAGATTTGGCCTCAAAAAGATAAACCGCGGAAATTAGTCTACTATGCTAGGGCAGTTTCACCGGGCGCATTTACCGCTGACAACGCTTTGATTAAACACGGGTATAGTGATGTTGCCGGGTTTACAGACAGAACCAAGTTAATAATAGACAACTAGATTGGACGGAGATGGAGGATTGTATGAAACCGACTAAGACGGTTCCAATACTCTTAACTATTTTTTTAATCGCCTTGCTGGCAGCCGGTTGTGTAAACAAAGGAACCAGTCAAACCGTCAATCGTGCACTTGCAAGGTCCACGGGATCTGACTACCGAGCCCCAAAACTGTCGGATATCGTAAATTCCGAAACCATTAAGTGTAAATACTATAACGACCTGGATTTTAAAAAATCAATTAGTCATTTACCGGAGAGGCAGGTGGGCAGCCTTAAGATCAAAGGCGGTATAGTGCCGCATCACCTGTTAGCCGGCCGGATGATAGCCGATTTCTTTAATGTACTTTCATCGCAAAACCCTGAAATTATTGTTGTCATAGCTCCAAACCATAAAGGGTTGGGGAAAAAGGAAGTCAGTATCGCTGATTGGAATTGGGAAACACCCTTCGGTATCCTGCAGGCAGAAAAAACCTTAATAGACAGCCTGGTTAACAGTCAACTCGCTGCAGTTGACAACCGGCTGATGGAAGCGGAACACTCGATTTCCGGCCTCGTGCCTTATATCAGGTATTATCTGCCAAACACAAAAATACTGCCTATCTTGGTTAGAGGGCACTACGGTCTGCAAGAATCAGCAGAGTTAGGACAGAGAATCCAAAATCTTGTCAAGAACAAAAACAGCGTTATTGTGTCATCAATAGATTTTTCTCATTATCTCAATGTTTCACAGGCTGACATCAAGGACCGGAGTGCGCTCAGGGCTATTGAAACAAGAGACCTGCAGGCCATCAGCTTAATGGATAATGATAACCTTGATTCACCGTCTGCGGCCATAGCTCTGCTAACTTCCATGAATCAGGCCGGGGCAGCAAACCGTATAATCCTGGGCCACGATAACTCGGCCCGGATTGCTAGGACCAATCCTAATAACACCACCAGCTATTATTCTATTGTGTTCTATAAGTAACGATTATAGTCAATGTGTCTCATCATAAGATAGGGTGGTTACCTTATACAGCCCGCAGCCGATATACGGGGGAGGGGTATAAGAAAAAAGATAACAGGAACCACTAAACTTGGCCGCCGTAGATAAAGGAGAGACGTAACAAGAGGGCGCCGACGAGGATTAACCCTTCTGTGCCCAGAATAACAGGTAAATTTGGGCGTTTTCTCATAATCCAGGCCGATATCATTGGGATAATCATTCCCACACTTACTGCGCTCATAAACAGAATACCGCTCCCACCGCTCATTAATTGTGCATAAGCCCGGTTAGCCACCGTTGCCTGGGAAAATCTTAGTGTCGTAACAAAAAGGATGACCAAAATGAAACCGGCTCCGGCCGCAAGGGCGCTGAAATAATAAATATTTGATAATAGACTCCTGTCTATGATCAGTTTAATAAATATAAGTACTGCTGCACCTGTGGCAAAGGAGGTTGCGGTAAAAATCAAGGGCAACAGATTTGTGAAATACCATAATGGACGGTGTGTGGCATGAAGTACCACACCAGGGTAAACTATGGTCAGTGATGCAAAGACAGCTCCGAGAATCGATAGCATAGGTAACCAGGGACTTGCTTTCAAAAGAAGGGTAACTGCCAAAACTCCCAGAAGCCCCATTAGCACCCAGGAACCCACAGACAAGGGAGAGTAAAAGCGGGGATACACAAGCAGGTGCCAGAACCTTAAGGGGCTGCCCAGCTCAATGATTAATATAATTAAGGCAACTACTATCAGCCCGCTTGCTACCAGGACTGAACCTACCAGGAGTTTACGCTGCTGCCAACCGGTCCTGACGTTTACCAGGAGGGCCAGCAAATAAACTGCGCCTGCAATTCCCGTCATCCAGAGGGTTACTCCGTATAGGCCTGACCACCGGAGCATATTATTCATCTCCTTTCAGCCAATTTAAGAATGCGTATGCTGTACCCAGTAATCCGCCTACTCCCAACAATCCAATGGCCCAGTCGCTTTCCAGGCCAAGGGAGATAGAATGTCCGAACTCTGGCAGTTCACTTTCATGTGTACCGGCTTTTAGCAAATACAGGTGGTGCAGACCCAAAAATTCTTTTTCACCATAAACAATCCCCCCGTTTTTTTTTGCTTTTTCTTTGGCCTCACTTAAAAGACTGTTCCTGTCCCCATAGGTTAAAGCATCGGTGGGACACGCCTTAACACAGGCGGGTTCGGCTCCGTTTAACACCCGGTCAAAGCAGAAATGACATTTTTTTGCCGTGCCGGATTCGTGGTCCTCATTAACCACACCGTAAGGGCAGGCCAGGACACAGGCCCGGCACCCGATACATCTCTCCTGGTTAGTAACCACAAATCCCTGAGGGTAGTAACTTTGAGCCTCCACGGGACAGGCGGTGACACAGTTGGCATCAGTACAGTGCATACACCTTTCCGCTCTGAAAAGCCAACCGCTTTCATCTCTTAATATCATCCGGGTCCAAGTAGTTCCGGTAAGCCTTGGCGGATTTTCATAGTTGCCGTTAAAGGTTGTTTTCTCTCCGGGATTTTCATTCCATGCCTTACATGCCACCTGACAGGCCCGGCATCCGATACAACGGTACTGGTTATAGAGCATTGCTACATCGGACATGTCAATCACCCCTAAATTTTTCTCACGTTACACAGGCATACCTTTAATTGTGGCATTTGGGCAGTGGGGTCAAGGGCATCGATGGTGAGGATATTGGCGCTGTCCCCGGTTACCAGGCCCATGAATCCCCAGTGATAAGGTACGCCTATATGTTCGATTAAACGCCCGTTCACTTTTAAGGGCTGGACGCGGGGGCTTACCAAAGCTCTTCCCCGGATACTGCCCCGGGCAGTATTTACCTCCAAATAATCAGCGCTGGTTACACCCAGAGCCTTACCCATTCCGGGACTCAATTCCACGAACAGTTCCGGCTCCATTTCGGCCGCCCAGGGCAAATTACGTGTCAGAGGTCCTCCTGTATGGTGTTCTGTTACCCTGTAAGTGGTTAAAATATGAGGAAATTGAGCAGGATCCCCTTTTTCCTGCGGAGCAACCGCCGGGTTAGTTTGGACTTCCGGATGGAGCAGGTTAGGGACCGGGCTTTCCACCGGTTCGTAATGCTCAGGAAACGGCCCGTCTTCAACCATCCGGGATACTTTTTTCCTGTCCGGACTGCGGTAACTCAGGGCACAGAGACGGGCCACGTTTTCCGCGTTTAACATGAATGCGCTTTTTCCGGGTTCCGTGGTAGGGGGGGCATTCCCTATAAAAATATCGGGGATGTCCGGACCGGTCCATTTCTTGCCGTCCCAACGGATTAAAGTCAGTGCTTGATTAAGCGGCTGTCCATTTTCGTTACATGATGCCCTGTTACCAAGTACCCGGATGTTATCCGGGTACGAGTATGCCCAGCCAGGATAGATATCAACACCGCCCACATTGGTATTATCCCGTGCTTTTGCCCTGTTTTCCCGGGCAAACACCCCCGCATAAATCCAGCAGCCTACGGCTATTTCCCCGGTCTTTCGAGAATTAGCTTCCTCCCTGCTTTTTACCGGTTCTCCGGTGGCCGCATAATAACCGCTGATTTCTTTAAGGACACTTTCGGCCCGGGGTGGTATTCCATAATCCCATTGGCAGTGTAATACAGGGGCATCCTTCGCCAGGGAACTGCCCTGGTACAATCCCTTGACTTCATTAAACAAGGCATCTATTATCCAAAGGTCAGGCTGCGCCTCTCCCGGGGGATTAACCGCTTTATCCCCCCACTGTATCCAGCGGGAGGAATTGGTACGGCTTCCCTCTTTTTCAACTCCTGCGGCGGCAGGCAGAAGATAAACCTCTGTATTTATATTACCTGGATCTGCTCCCGGCGCTTTCCAGAAAGCGGCCGTTTCATTTTCAAACAGGTCGACCACCACCAGGGTTTCCAGTCTGGCCAAAGACCGAAGAACTGCATGTTGGTCTGGATTGGACACGGCAGGATTCTCTCCAAAACACAGTAGGGTCCTGATATTCCCGAAATCCTTAAATATATTTACCAGGGACTCCTTGACCGCACTTTTACGCAAGGGGAGAAATCTGTAGCCCCAGTCGTTGGACGCATCAGCCCTGTTCCCAAACCAAGCCTTCAGTAGAGCAACCAGTATTTTTTCGGCATTCTTCCCGTAGGTTTCTGTCCATGTTTCCAGGTCCTTTTCCTTTTCCGTGGGATACTGCCCTGGATAACCGGGAAGGGTTTCATAATTAGCTCCCAAGTCCGTAGCTCCCTGTATGTTGGAATGTCCCCGGTAAGGCACAATACCACCGCCCGCTTTACCCACATTCCCCAGTAACAGTTGGAGAATGGCATAAGAACGGGTATTTTGGGTTCCCGTTGTGTGTTGGGTGGAACCAACTGAAAAAACTACCGCCCCGGGCTTATGACGGGCCATGGTTTCCGCAACTTCCATCAGAATTTCCCGGGGAACACCGGTTATGTTTTCCACCAGGTCAGGTGTATACCGGGAAAAATGACTATTCAGCAGGGAAAAAACCGACCAGGGGTGATTGAGGGAGGATGCGCGTTTAGGTTGGCCCTTTTCATCCAACTGATATTTCCACTTTTCCATGTTGTAAGATCCGGTTTCTTTATTGTAGCCGGAGAAAATTCCTTCATTAAATTTGTAATCTTGATCCACTAAAAACAGGGCATTGGTAAACTGCTCCACATACCACCTGTCGTAAAGGTTATTCCGGATCAGGTAATTAATAATACCTCCAATAAAAGTGATATCCGTCCCGCTCCTTAGCCTCACGTAGCGGTCGGCCATGGCTGCCGTCCGGGTAAACCTGGGATCCACAACAATTATCTTTGCTCCTTTTTCCTTTGCCTGGACAATATGTCTCATGGCTATGGGATGACACTCTGCCGGGTTGGACAGGATCAATATACAGCGGGAGTGGACAACATCCGTAAAAGTATTATGCATTCCCCCGTGACCGGTACTGACCTGCAGTCCCCACATAGTCGGAGCATGGCACATCCGGCACTGGTGGTCATAGCTGGTTACCCCCAGTACCCTGGCAAGTTTGGTTAACAGGTATACTTCTTCATTGGTCACAAGAGCTGAACCCAATACGGCCAGGCCGGCTGCTGACCTTCTTGTTTCGTCCCAGTACTTGTCCCTGGTTTCTTTTATTTTGGAGGCAATCCCCCTGATTGCCTCTTCCCAGGAAATTTCCTGCCAGTTTTTCGAGCCGGGACTACGGTAGAGTGGTACGGTTAACCGCCGGGGTGAAGTGGTAACTTGGTACATGAATAACCCTTTGGGACAAAGAGTGCCCCTGTTAATGGGATTTACCGGATCACCTTCCAGGTTTACCAGTTTACCGTCTCTCTCATATGCCAGCACCCCGCAGCCCACGCCACAGTACTGGCAGACACTTATTACTATCCGTGAACCCCTGATTTTTGTTAGGTCAGGTATGCCGTCTGCAACAGGCTTTTTGGCCCGCGGCGGCATCAGCAAACTTGTTGTTAATATCGCGGAAATTTTGAGAAATTTTCTCCGGGTTAATTTGATGGTCATTTTTTCACCATTTCATAAATTAATCAACGATATTGTTTCCTAATAAATTATGTTAATACCTAAGTAGTATTGAAAAACAATAAAAAAACCGCGGAGAGCGCGGAGATAGTGAGATTCACTGGGAGTAAGAGGGCGCGGTGATAACAATTCAGTTAGACAAAGCCTGTCAATCTGAAGTATAATATGTAGTAGCTGGGACTTATAAGAAGATAATTAGGGAACTAAGATGAGTGGTGCAGCACTCGTCTTGGTTTCCTTTTTTGTATGTGTAAATCTATGCATTTGTGTCTGTATGTAATGGGTTAACTTCAAGTTGAAGTCCGTTGATGTTTAAGTTATAATAATAACAGAAAATGCCAATAAGAAGGGGCGTTTGGATATGACCTCACAGACTTATACTATTGAGGAAATCAAGGCCGGTGTACGTGAGATTGAAGAAAGGTTTAATACAAATGTAGATGTACTGACAACTGATAGTCTTAGTGATAAATTCCTGCAGCGTATAAGCGGGGAGGAAATTTTACTCTATGAACAGTAACGATAGAAACATGGAGGGATAATAAGTGTTAAGCCTTGACCGAATAAAAACTACGATTTCTGAAATAGTCACTTCATATCCGGTAAAAACGGTATCGCTGTTCGGTTCCTATGCTGAGGATACGGCTACCGAAGATAGTGATGTTGATATTTTGGTTGAATTTTTGACTCCAAGCATTTCTTTATTGACTCTTATAAGTTTAAAACATGAAATTGAAGAAAAATTGTGCAAAGACGTGGATGTCATTCATGCTCCTATTGACGAGAGTGCTTTGATTAATCCAACAAAGGTAATCAAAATATATGAACAATAGAGATAAACAGGTTAATATCGGCGAACTTGTCAAGAATCTTTCAGATGATTTCAAGGTGGTATCGACTTCCATCCCGTGGAAAAGTATTGCTGGAATGAGGGATGTCACCGCCCATAAGTATCAAACTCTGAAAATGGGTGATGTATGGTATACGGTAAAGAACGATATGCCTGTTCTGAAAGCAGAACTGGCAAGCATTATTAAGCTGAGGGATGGCAAATAAAACGGACCAGTTATATGGACTAATAGACAAAGCCTGTCAATTTGAAGTATAATTTATAGTAGCTGGGACTTATAAGAAGATAATCAGGGGAACCAAGATGAGTGGTGCGGCATTCGTCTGGGGTTTCCTTTTTGTTTTGTGTGGCGTTTGCGGCTGCCTGGTAAAAATGCAGCCCGCAACCAATATACGGGGGAGGGGTATAAGATAGTACGGGTTGCCGCTATCTCTCCGTGTCCTCGATTTTTACTGAATCATCGAAAACCTCTGTACCCTCCGTGTATTCTTTTTTCTTTATAAACTACTCAGGTAGGGATAGAACGCAGCAGTTGAGAATACCACATACTCTTTGTGGTCTTTGTGGTCTTTGTGAACTTTGTGGTTCAATTTTTTATCCGCGTCGTCCAATCCGCGTTCATCCGCGTCATCCGCGGCCAATTTAAAATAATATGAATCTAGGCCGGGGTTCTTTCTTTAACACAAAGGCTAACAGGCATTCCTATTTGGTCTAAGGAAAAAAAGAAAGGTCACAAAGAGTATGCAATTAAGCCATCAACAAAGTTCTACCCAAGAATTCTTCATACTTTTTTAAACCATTTAACTAAATAAAAAAATCAATACTGTGCTAGAAAACCTTTAGTTTGTAGTATCTCTGACTCTTTGTAATCTTAAGACCCAACATTGAACCTTATGCCCTTAGACCATTGAGCAGTGCCCCTTAGCCTTTGTGTTAAAAATTGCATTTGATAAACTACCCAGGTAAAGAAAGGACTGCCTCCCACGAGACAGTCCCTTTTTTTAGCTAATCTTAGTCTTCTTCTTTTTCTTCCCATTCTCAGCCATATAAGCCGTCATTCTAGGCGCCAGCTTAGGAGCCACCTCAGGCAGCATATAAGGCATTATCTTAGCCATCACGGCTGGCAGCAGTGTAGGCAGCTTTTCCTCCATCTGGACAGGCATCTCCGGAATATATTCCTTCATCAGCTTCAGCACCTTTGGCATCAGCTTCGGCATCATCGAAGGGAGCAGTTTCGGCATCAGCACAGGAATTATTTTTTCCATCATCGAGAGGGCAGGGGACTGCACCGACCCCGGCAGGGCTTCCATTCCCTTGAGCATCGGCTGCATAGCCGCAGGCATTGCAGCCATAATCTCAGGCAGCATATCACTCATCATTTCAACAATACCGTCAACAGTCATGATCTCCAGGGCCTTTTCAAAAACTCCCCACATAAACATCGAATAGTCGGAGGAGTCTTTGTATTCATATCCCAGGGCCTCCATGACAAAATTACTGAAATCAATCACCGGCATCTCAATATTGTTGTGCTGAGCCGACGCCCGCAGCTGGACCTGGCAGCAGGGGCAGGTGGCCATGATCGCGTCTGCCTCCACGGCAATCGCTTCCTTAATCCTCATCCCGCCTAGTTTATCAGCCACCGGAGGGTCGCCGATCCTGGTCAGGACACTGCCGCAGCACAGCGCGTCAGCCCGGTTGTGTTCCATTTCAACAAGCTCAAGGCCGGGGATAGCCTTCAATACATTTCGCGGAGCTTCATATATCCCGCTGTGGCGGCCGATGTGACAAGAATCGTGCCAGGTAACCTTTTTATTAACCTGGTATTTAAACTTAAGCCTGCCTTCTTTTATCAATTCCTCAGCTTTTTCCGAGATGTGTGTCAACTTGAAATCATAAGCGTAACCGAGTTTCTGAGCCCAGATGGGGTAAGCATGAGCAAAAGCCATGTAGCAGCCCGGACAGGAAATGACAATCTCCTTCACACCACGTTTTAGCAGACCCTCAATATTGTTCCGGAAAATAAACTCAAACGTATCCAGTTTCCCGGCCACCAACATCGGAGTCCCACAGCAGCCCTCATCTTTGCCGAGGGTACAGAACTTAACCCCGCCTTCCTGGAGGATATGAACGGCATTTTCGGCCGTATCGGTTGTTACAAACGATGCTGTACAGCCTGCCCAGTAAGCTGTTTCGGCCTGTTCTTCAACCTGCACATCGGCTGAAACCCAGTCATCCCGTTCACTCCTGCGGCCGGCCCAGATATTGAGGTCACTGTGGACACTTTCACTCATCATCTCAAAGCCATTATAAGTGGCAAACCCCATTTCATTGACGAGCATTGGCCTGAACTCATCCCAGAGTTCCATGATTGGCAGGTTTACCTGGCAGACTGGGTTGCAGCGTTTACAGGTCGTGCACATCAGGAATTTGTCGACGGTTTTTTGGTCAAGCTCGATATTCCCTTTTAAATACTGGCGCAGGATATACCATTTGCCTCTGGGAGACGCGCTCTCCCAGTTGTAACCCTGGTACAGGGTACAGGTTTCGGTGCAGTACCCGCACTGGGCGCAGGCGTAAGCGGCCCGGGCAATCATATCAGCCATTTTCCGTTTGACTTTGGGTTTATCGCTGAGAAATTTTTCGGCCAACCCGAAAAACGGCTCACCCATCCTAGCAGCCTTCATGGCCGCGCGTAAAAGGACAGGGTTATCTGAATTAACCAGAATCTTGCCAGGGTTAAAGATATTATCAGGGTCAGTTTTCATTTTGAAATCAGTCATCTTTTTCAGGTGTTCCGCCCCCAGGGCTTCCTCGGCCTGATCAGTGAAATATAAGCCGACAGAATAAGGCCTGCCGCCGTGTTTCCGGGAAATATCCATCATCACCAGCGATTTGGCGAACCCTATGTTATAAGCTGAAGTTCTTTCGTCTCCGGTCAGGAAGGCCAGCAGGGTAACCCTGTCTTGGTTAACCATACTGCCTTCAATAGAGATGCCTTCAAGTTCAACAGCCGCTTCTTCGACGACACCGGTAATCCCGTTAAGAGGGATGATGGCCTCAGATGGGATGAGGGAGGGACCCAGGTTTTTCACCCGCATCGTATAAAACCGTTCTTCCCACTCGTGTTCGGCTGCCCGGTCGGACTGTATTTGGCCCCCGTTTGAGGTCAATATTTCCTGCAGTCTGCCTGCTACTTCAGCTTCACGTTTTCCCGGATAGACGACCATCAGTAGGTGAAGACCGGCAGGGGGAATATCTTCTTTAGGTGAACGCAAATGCCCGTTACCGGGTATCCCGGAGGCTAGTTCAACAGCATCAGCCTTGTTCTTGACAAAATCTGCTGTCGTAAAATTCACATGCCATAGCGGTAGGCCGGTATTATTAATCTGTTCTATCGCTTTGATAAGGGCACGGAAATCTCTAAATCCGCTGAGGACCTTCATTTCCTCATCCAGTTTGCGAACAAGAAGGGTAATCTCCACCGCTAAACCGGTAATGCCTTCGGACCGGCTGATAATCTCCAGGTCATCACCACCCAGGGTCAGCAGTTCACCTTCAGGTGTTACAACCTTCACTTCAACCAGATTATCCGAGAAATAGCCGTACTCATAACTGCCGATACCGGAACCACCTTCCCCGACCCAACCGCCGACAGTCGCCGCCGGCGCGCTGGAAGGATAGAGGCGGAGGGCCAGGCCCTGACTGTTAAGTTCCTTTTCAAGATCGTTCCAGATTACCCCAGGTTCAACAGTTACACTCATCTTGTCTTTATCAATATGTTTAATTTTTTTCATCCTTGTGAATGTAACGACAATACCTTTTTTGATAGGTATAACCCCGCCATATCCGCTGGTCCCAGCCCCCCTGGGGGTAAGGGGTATTCTCTTATCCCGGGCAAACTTGACCAATGCTATTATTTCGTCTGCGGTTTCCGGCTGGACAACCGCATCAGCCGTCTTCAAGACCATCTTCTCTACAGCTCCGGGTAAATTCGCCACATCGTGAGAATAAAGCATTCTTTCTGCTTCATCAAAACTGACCCGCTGCCCAAACATTAATGCCAGTTCCTGCTTCATGTTAAATAGCCCCTTTCATTTAGGAAATTGATCCTCCTCAGTAAACTTATTTAGTTTATTCCACCTTATACCCATACCCCCCAGGGGTATATCTGTTTTTATTCTACAACTTAGTTCATAAGATTACAAGGGTTTTATTTATAAAATAATTATTGTTTTTATACAGCAAGAATTACATATAATAAGGACAGGTTGTACCAAACCTTTCTGTAACTCACGAAATTCTGAAAGGAATTTTTTTATCGCTATTGACAACTACACATCGTCGCAATAGAATTATAAACAAATTGTACCCCCCGGGGGTGGGGTGTTGGAGGTGTGTGCTTTGATCCGGACCGAGAAGTATAAAAAAGGCTTGTTGAGCGGCTTGAAAACGGTTGAAGGGCAGGTCCGCGGAATTGCCAAAATGGTTGAAGAAGACAGGTATTGTGTAGATATTTTGGTCCAGTTGGCGGCAGTAAAAGCAGGTGTCAATAAAATCGGCCTGTCAATCCTGGAGTCACATACCAGAGGATGTGTATCCATGGCCATCAAAGAAGGCAAGGGAGACGAACATATTGATGAACTTATAGACATTCTCTCTAAGTTCGTAAAATAAAAGGAGCGGATATAATGGAAGGCTCAGTAATTTTAACTGTAAACGGAATGATGTGCGCCTCCTGTGTAGCCCATGTGGAGAAAGCCCTGCAAGGCTTGGCAGGGGTTGAATCAGCCGAGGTAAACCTGGCCACAGCCAAGGTGTCAGTGAAATACGACACTCAAATAACCGGGGTGCCGGAAATGGTACAGGCCGTTTCAGAATTAGGATTTGAGGTGGGAAAAGAGGAGTTATCCTTAAAGGTATCGGGCATGTCCTGCGCCGCTTGTGTGAGCAAGGTTGAAAAGGCGATTAAAGCCATACCCGGAGTAATTGAGGCAGAGGTCAATCTGTCTACCGGCAGTGTCAGGGTGACATCTTATGCCGGTACGGTAGACAAAGCAGGTATTAAGGGAATTATCAGGGACCTGGGTTACGGTGTTTTGGAAAGGGCTGATGCCCAGTCAGAACTTGACCGTGAACAGAAGGCCAGGGAAGCGGAAATAACACGACAGAAACGGAACATGTGGCTCACCTGGCCCCTCGGACTCCTTGCCATGGTAGGCACGATGAGACATATGTGGGGATTGGATAAATATATTCCCGAGTTAATGGGAAACAACTACTTTCTTATGGTAATTACGTCCCCGGTGATAATCTTCGGAGGATGGCAGTTCTTTGTCAACAGCTGGCGGGGCTTAAAGCGCGGAGTTACAGATATGAACCTCCTGTACGCCACCGGAATTGGAGCCTCATATCTGATAGCTGTAATCAATACAATCTGGCCTAAGGCCGGATTCGGCGGTCACCGCGCCACTTTTTACGAGGCCGCCGCTCTGCTTACGGCATTTATTATCCTGGGCCGTTACCTGGAAGCCCTGACGAGGGGCCGGACCTCAGAGGCTATCCGTAAACTAATGAGCTTAAAACCAAAGGTGGCCCGGGTTATCAGACACGGCCAGGAAATTGAATTACCGGCAGATGAAGTGGAAATAGAAGACCTCTTAACAGTACGTCCCGGTGAGAGCATTCCGGTTGACGGGGATGTAACAGAAGGGTATTCGGCGGTTGATGAATCCATGATTACCGGAGAAAGTATCCCGGTCGAGAAAAAAGAAGGGGACAGTGTTATCGGGGGAACGATAAACAAAACCGGGACTTTTAAATTTAAAGCCACCAAGGTCGGCAAAGATACGGCCCTGGCCCAGATAATTACCCTGGTGGAAAATGCCCAGGGTTCCAAGGCGCCCATTCAGAAAATGGCAGACTTTGTAGCCGGTCACTTTATTATGGGAGTCCACATTCTTTCCCTGATCGTATTTTTCTTCTGGTTTTTTGTGGGGTATTCCATGTGGTTTACCCCGGCCAGCAGTTTTCTGCTAACGGCCGGCAGCCTGGGCTCAATCGAGGTGTTTGGTTTTTCCATGCTGCTAAGCCTTACTGTACTGGTGATTTCCTGTCCATGTGCTTTGGGGCTGGCAACCCCCAGCGCGATTATGGCCGGGTCAGGGAAGGGGGCTGAGAACGGGATCCTCTTTAAAGGGGCGGAAGCTATTGAAACCACCGCCAAGCTTGATACTATCATCTTTGACAAAACCGGGACCCTTACCAGGGGGGAACCTTCAGTGACAGATGTTGTCCCATCAGGAAACCTGAACTCGGATGAACTGCTTGGTTTGGCAGCTGCAGCTGAGAAAAACTCGGAGCACCCCCTCGGGGAAGCGATTGTCAAAGGGGCACTGGACAAGGGGCTGTCCGTAGGAGACACCGATACATTTAATGCTATTCCGGGCCACGGTATAGAGGCGGGGATTCAGGGCAGGACATTTCTGCTCGGCAACCGCCGGCTGCTCCAGATAAAAGATATTGACTTTTCCGCATTTCAATCCCAGATTGAAAATTTAGAGAGTATGGGTAAAACTGTAATGCTGGTAGCTGTTGACGGCGGATTTGCAGGGTTAATCGCAGTAGCAGACACCCTTAAAGAGAGTTCGGTTCAGGCTGTCGGGCGCCTAAAGGAAATGGGTATTCGGGTTGGCATGTTAACAGGCGACAACCGCCGCACCGCAGAAGCAATTGCCGGCCAGGCCGGGATTGATTACGTTATGTCAGAGGTTTTACCTGAAGATAAAGCCAATGAAGTAGAGAAACTCCAGGCTCAGGGCCGGAAGGTAGCCATGGTCGGGGATGGCATAAATGATGCCCCGGCTTTGGCCCAGGCCGATGTCGGTATCGCTATCGGGAGCGGGACAGATGTGGCGAAGGAAACAGGTGACGTAATCCTGATTAGAGGAGACCTGAGAGATGTCGTTTCCGCAATTGAAGTGGGCAGGGCCACGATGAACAAGGTTAAGCAAAATCTGTGGTGGGCATTTGGTTATAACCTGCTCGGTATTCCAATTGCCGCCGGCGTCCTCTACCCGTTTACCGGATGGCTCGTCAGCCCGCAGTTGGCCGGACTTTTCATGGCCCTAAGTTCTTTTTCCGTGACGATGAACACCTTAACCCTAAGGAAATTTGTACCTACGATGAAAAAGGCGCAGGCAGCTGCTTAGGTTCTAATACTCATAAGGACGGTGAATTCCATGAGCGCTGAAGGAAAGATAGCCAAAATAAGTGCGGTCTGGTATCTGGGGATTTCTTTTGGATTATCATTAATGTTTTTCGTAATTACCACCCTCGGAAATTATCCGGTTGTGGCCAGGTACGGAGGGGCAATATGGGTATTTATCTTAACCATAATAATATCGATGCCTCTCGTAATTCCAAGAATTAAAAAGAAATATCAGTGATATTTTCCCTTTATCTAATGTTTTCCTGTTCTAAGGGTTGATTGTTTGTCCATGATAAGATAGAATATAAACTGGACAGGGGGAGTAACTGCCAGTTTTCCCGACTGGAAACAAAGTCGTCAGGACGGCCATAGGGCCCGGCTTTGTTGACGTAAGTCTTGTGAGACTCTGCATCCGGCCTATTTGGCATGGATGCAGGGTTTTTAATTTCTTATAGATGTCTGTAAACAGGAGGTAATTTCTGTGTCGACAAAGAAAGCTTTAAAGTGGGTCATCTTTTGGATTACTCTGGCGATGTGTTTTAATACCGGAATTTATTTCGTAATGGGCAAACAAAAGGCCTTGGAGTTCTTTGGAGGATATATCATTGAGCAGAGCCTCAGCCTGGACAACCTGTTTGTATTTCTGCTGATTTTTTGCTGTTATGGAATTCCGCCCATGTATCAGAGAAGGGTTTTAAATTACGGTATAATCGGCGCCGTTATCCTCCGCCTTATTTTCATTTTCCTTGGTATTACTGTGGTCAACATGTTTCACTGGGTCCTTTACGTGTTTGGCGTAATCCTGATCTTTAGCGGCATCAAAATGTTTTTTAACCGGGATGACTGTCAGGAGATTCAGGAAAGCCGCATTCTTAAATGGCTCAGAAAAATCATACCGATTTCTGATTCTCTGCATGGGGAAAAGCTTTTTGTCAGACTGAACGGGGTCCTTTATGCTACTCCGCTTTTTGCTATCCTTGTCCTCATTGAATTTACAGACCTTCTCTTTGCCATAGACTCTATCCCGGCTATTTTTTCAATCACCACTGACCCTTTTATTGTTTACAGTTCCAATATATTTGCTATACTTGGACTCAGAAACATGTATTTTGTGCTGGAAAAAGTGCACGAAAAGTTTCGTTTTGTTAAATACGGTGTTGCCCTTATCCTTATATTTACCGGGATAAAACTTGGAGTCCTGTTCTTCCATATTGAAATTCCACTTGCAGCATCCCTTTTGGTCATATTTTCTTTACTCGTTCTTAGTATCCTTATATCGGTACTGTTCCCTGCAAAATCTGCCGTGAAATGTAAGGTCAACTAAAAAAAACGGGCCATACTAAAGTTGGAGGTTATCTATGTTAGCCTGGTTGGAGCACACCCTGAAAACCGATATAGAGCAGTATAAACTGCTGGCCATATATATTACGATGACCCTTGAAAGCGCCTGTATCCCTATTCCCAGCGAAGTTGTGATGCCCTATGCCGGCCACCTGGTAGCCAAGGGCAGCCTGTCCATGTGGCAGGCTACCCTGGTCGGCGCCATTGCGAATTTATCGGGGAGCTGGCTGGCCTATACTGCCGGGAGGTTTGGGGGCAGGTCTTTTATCGACAGGTACGGAAAATACATATTTCTTTCCCATAAACACCTGGCGATGGCTGACCACTGGTTTGCCACCAAGGGAGAGGCCACTGTTTTCCTGTCCAGGATGCTTCCGGCTGTCAGGACATTTATTTCTTTACCGGCCGGGATAGCCAGGATGAATATTGTCAAGTTCAGCCTATACTCGTTTCTGGGTTCACTACCCTGGAACTTCCTTTTAGTCTACCTTGGTTATACCTTCACAGACAGGTGGGACGAGCTTCAGCTGTACCTGCATGAATTCAATATAGTGGCTTTTTCCGGCATCGCCATAATTGTAGTAGGTTATCTATACTGGCGGAAAAAGAATAACAGGTAGAGAATACAGGAGGACAGGATGATACTTATCGGTACGGCCGGTTACAGTTACCCGGATTGGGTCGGTCTTGTTTATCCGGTAGGAACCAAGAAAAGCGAAATGCTGGAATACTATGCCCGGGAATTTATGTTTACGGAAATCAACTCTACTTATTACGCGATGCCGAACAGGTACATGATGTGGAACCTTGTTAAAAAGACCCCGGAAGGGTTCCAGTTTGTCGTTAAAACCCACCAGTCCATGACTCATCAGCGTACAGCAGGAAAGGAAGTCTATGACCAATTTAAGGAATCGCTCCAACCTATATTAGAAGCGGAAAAACTGGGCGGTGTATTGGCCCAGTTTCCTTATTCGTTTCATTATACGAAGGCAAACCTGGATTACCTTAAATGGATGGCTGCCAACCTGGAAGGAATACCTGTGGCTGTCGAATTTCGGAATCATAAATGGATTAGTGAGGATACCTTTAGGTTCCTTTCAGGTGAAAACTTGGCCTATGTCTGTGTCGACGAACCTGATGTCAAAGGGCTGGTTAAGCCCGTGACAGCGGTTACGGCCGGGATTGGATATGTCAGGTTCCATGGCCGTAATGCTGCTCAATGGTATAACCATAAGGAGTCTTATGAAAGATACAATTACCTGTACCGGGAGGATGAGCTGGCCGAATGGGCGCCCAGAATCAGGGAATTAGAAGCTAAGGCCAAGAAAATTTTTGTCAGCCTAAATAACCACTACCAGGGACAGGCAGTCAGAAATGCCCGGATGATCAGGGAAATGCTGCGGTAACAGCAACTCCAGACCAAATCAGTCGTGATGGGGTTAAATAATTCCTACAGCCACGCCTGTACCCTCAGGAGTGGTGCTGGCAATCGGTTCAGCCGAGATTAACACATCGACCCCGGTCACCGGGAAAGTCGTGATAAGACGGCCAATCCAGTAATCAGGAAAGACTTCTTTCATTATAGTCACTGTCCACTGAACAGCTCCCACCGGTTTTAGCCAGAGCTTATAAACCTCGCCCCCTGGCAGGACTGTCGGGTCAGGGACATTGGTGATAAGCCCGACTACAGAATTAAGGTCAGTCTCAACAAAGACCATGCCCTTGGAATTGGGGGCTAAATCTGTTGGGCTGAGGATTACACATTTGGGGCGCGGGACCGGAGGCGGGGGACCTACCTGCGGGATACAGATAACCTGGCCAATCCTCAGGTTATTCGGGTTTATTCCCGGATTGGCGGCAACTATGGCTGCAACTGTTGTGTTATATGCTTTGGCAAGTGCATAAAGGGTATCACCGGCTTTGATGGTATAGGTGACACCGTCCGGACAGGTAACAGGCGGAACAGGGATGCATATCTGCTGACCGATCCTGAGATTATTGGGGTTTATACCGGGATTGGCGGTGATGATTGCTGCCACCGTCGTATTAAACTTACGCGCAATTGAGTAAAGGGTATCCATACCCTTAATAATATACACCTGGCCCCCAGGGCAGTTAATAGACATAAAAAATACCTCCTTTAATTAATTACACAAAATGCTCCCAGGTTAATTCCTAGTCAGTACATCTTATGTCAATAAGAACAAAACTGCCCCGCAAAAGGGCAGTTTTTTTGATATCAGGTTCAAATTGGACAAAATTGTTGAGGGTAATCCCTTAACATTAGGGCTTGTTGACAAATAACCCCTAAGATATAGGGGATGCCTGTTCACATAAGGCTTTCCTTTGTGAACAGGCATCCCCTTGCCCCAGTATTATTTGTCAACAAGCCCCTGCTTGAGATACTCCCCTAGACTAGTCTTTCTATTTTGCGGGCAATCACCGAAACCCCGTTACCCCGGCGCTGTAAAGTCCCCCATACCTGTAAGGGAGGGACCGGTTTCGTAAACAGGAGGGCCCCAAATCTCTGGTAAGTTTTTTCGAAAACGGTTACATCGATCAGGCCAAATTCGTCCTCCAGGGAGAAAAAAGCGGCTGTCTTGCCTGTCCTGGTCGGTGGACGGTGAGGCCGGATCGGCAGCCCGGCAATTTTCACGGGGCTGCCTGCTTTTATTTTAAACAGGTTCCTGCTGCCGGTAAAACCAAGACGGTCCAGCCTGCTGCGCCAGTAGCTCATATAGTGACAGCGGATATCTATGCCCAATGCCTCATATTCCATATTAAACTTCTCCCGCAGGGTGAAATCAGGAATAGGGGGTAGGGTTGCCGTATTGTCAATCAGGTTTGGGACCGTGTCGGCTATTACGTCAACCTCCCCGGCGCCGGTTTTTTCAGTAGTTGAAACAGCCCACAGGAGCTGCTTGCGGTTTGGGTGGAGGGTGTCGAAAACCCCACAGGTAATCATATTCTCCAGAGCATTCCGGTCTACCGAAGCGCGCCTGCGGAAATCGTCAAAAGACTTAAAAAGTCCGTCTGACCTGGCTTCCAGAATCGAATCAAGGGCACTGTCCTTGACCCCTTTAACCTGCCGGAGAGAGATGCGGATGGCGCCGCCTTCCACAGTGAAATTTCCGTAACTGAGGTTTATGTCAGGGGGAAGGATTTCCACTCCTCTTCTTCTTACTTCTACAGCCAGGGTGTTGGAATCGTAAAAACCCATGGGCTGGTGGCTCATCACCGCGGCGAAGAAATGAGCCGGGTAGTGCCTGATGAGATAAGCTGTTTTATATGCCGTGGTGGCAAATGCCGCCGCATGGGCTTCACAGAACCCGTAACTGGCATAACCCATAATATATGAAAAAATGGTTTCCGCAATCTCATTACTCATTCCGTTAGCAATCGCTTTCCGGATAAATTCAGCCCCGATATCAGCCATATCCCGGTGAGAGCGGGCATGAGTCATGACGCGGCGCAAACGGTCGGCTTCCCCGGGAGTGAACCCGGCGATAGCTGTGGCTATTTCGATAACCTGTTCCTGAAACAGGACTACTCCATAGGTCTTGGCCAGGATAGGCCTGAGTTTTGGATGCAGGTAGGTGACCGGTTCGTGACCCTGGCGCCTCGCGATAAAAGGCTCGACCATATTGCCCTTGATCGGGCCGGGCCTGATTAAGGCCACACTGGCGATAATATCTTCCATCCCGGAAGCCTCCAGGCGGCTCTGCAGGGCCCGCTGGGCCGGGCTTTCCAACTGGAAGACCCCAATTGTTTCACCTTTGTTAATCATCGCAAAGGTGTCTTTGTCATCTAAGGGGATTTTTCCGTAATCGAATTCACTGTCTTCTTCCCTAATCGTCAGAATGGAGTCTTCGACAGCAGCCATAGTCCTGAGGGAGAGCAGGTCAAGTTTTATTAACCCCAGGTCTTCTACGAATTCCTTGTCAAATTGGGTGACGACTACCCCTTTGGCGGCCTCCTGAAGGGGTGTAATATCAGCCAGCGGGAGACGGCTGACGATTATGCCCCCCAAGTGGGTGCTGATAAACCGGGGGAACCCTGATATGGCGGCACAACAGCCGAGCAGTTCCCGGAACTTGGGGGAATCAAGCCCGCTTTCCCGGAGTTCGGGAAAGCGTTCGACAGCCAGGTCAATTTGGTCAGAGTGGATATGGGGGAGCCTTTTGGCCAGGCGGTCGATTTCATCAGCCGGGAAATCCATCGCTTTGGCCAGGTCCCGGAACGCCGATCGGGCCCGGAAGGTGTTGTAAGTACAGACCGTGGCTACCCGGTCAGCCCCGTATTTCCGGTAAATGTAGGCTGACACCCGGTCCCGCCAGCGGGAGTCAAAATCAATGTCAATATCAGGCTTTTGGGCCCGCTCCAGGCTCATAAAGCGTTCGAAGAGAAGCCCTCTGGCAATCGAGTCAACTTCAGTGATATACAGGCAGTATGCTACTGCCGAATCGGCGGCCGAACCGCGCCCGGCATAGCGGATTTTTTCCCGGCGGGCAAAGTTTACGGCATCCCAAACCAGAAGGAAGTAATCCTCATAACCCAGGCGGCAGATAATATCAAGCTCATGTTCCAGGCGGGAAGCCACATCTTGGTTTAGGCGGCCGTAGCGTTCGCGGGCGCCCGCCATGGTCAGCCGCCGCAGGAAGCCGGCCGCGTTTTCACCCGGGGGAAGGTCGGAAAAGGCAGGGAAAAGGCGGTCACACGCCGGTAAAGATGGCCCGCACATTTCTGCTATCATCAGCGTGTTAGCTGCCGCCCGGGGATATTCAGAAAAGATTTCCCGCATTTCGGCCGCGGATTTCAGATAATTTTCCCCGTTAAGGCGCCGCTCCGGGTGTACTTCTTCAAGTTTCGTCAGGGTCCGGACACATGTCAGGAGGTCATGGATTTTAAACTGCTCCTTATTAATATAGTGAACATTGTTCGTAGCCGCCGTTTCGAGGTCCAGATGAGCAGCCAGTTCGGCCAGGGAACTGTTAAGGTGACGGCTTCCCGGCAGAAAATCATTAACCAGTTCAATAAAAAAATTTCCCCTCCCGAAGATATTTATGTATTTTACGGCGGTCTCCTCGGCCTCATGGTATTTGCCCCTGAGGATGAGCCTGGAAATGCTGCCCCGGCGGCAGCCGGATAAGGCTACCAGATCCCGGCCGTGACCCTCCAAAACGCCAAATTTGGCCTGGGGGTCAAGGCGTGGGCTGGCAAGGTGGGCCGTGCTGAGAATACGGCAGAGGTTGGAGTAACCCCGGGGATTTTGGGCCAGCAGGGTCAGGTGGCTGCCATCCTCCATTGTCAGCTCAGTGCCAATAATGGGCTTGATCCCGGCTTTTTTGGCCATTTTAGAAAAACAGACGGCAGCACAGAGGTTGTTGTGGTCTGTCACAGCCAGGGCAGGCATACCCATGGCGGCAGCCGCCGCAACCATATCCTCAATCCCCCCGGCCCCGTCCAGAAAAGAAAACGGGGAGTGGGTATGCAGGTGCACAAAACTCATTGTTTCATCTCCTAGTTTAATTGACAATTGACAATTGACAATTGACAATTGACAATGTTTTATGCCCTACGGCTACGAGGGGCAGGGGTTTCCCCGTTTTGTCGGAATTGTCGGGCGAAGTTTAAAAAGTCAAACCATAAAGTTCACAACGCAGCAAAGCTGCAATCAAAATATTCAAACCGAAAAAAACAACCACGGATGAACACAGATGGGCTCGGATGAACACGGATTTTAAGCAGGTGTCTCTAAAGAGTTATTATTACTCCCAAATTCACGGCAATCCGTGTTCATCGGTGTCATCCGTGGCTGTTTTTTATGTTTTTTTTAAATTTCAATCATATATCCGGTATAAAAACCAGGTCTGGTCCGCATTGTCGAGGTACAGTTCATACAGCCCGCCGGCGGAGGTCTCGAGGCGGTAGAAGGTTTTTTCGGCCTCCCCGTCCCACCAGGCGCCTGTATCCTTCCATATTTCAAGAATCCGGTTGACAGGGGCCCATCTCCCGTTCCACCGGAAGGCCAGGGGGGCGTTTTTGCCGTCACACCTGACCTCAACTCGCTTATCTACAAATTTAGTCATAGCGAAAAGGGTCCACAAACATCAGCATCTGCTCCCGGCGGCTGGTTGGGAGGGCCTTACCCATCGCAATTACCCCCGGGGCATATTTGACCGCCAGGTCCCGGCACAGCCCGGCCAGCTTTTCACGGTGGTCGGCGGCCTTAGAGTTAAGGGTTCCGGGGTCTTCAAAAAGGGCCAGCTGGCTGTGGCGATTGGGTACCAGCTCCCCGGCAGCCAGGGATATCTCTGTTACTTCCCCGTCAATCCGGGCCCTGTTCAGAAGGTTTAAACTGTCATAATAGATAGAACGGATTTCGTGCTTTCCCCTGGTAAATGAGGAGGTTTTCGTTTCAGTCCGGCAGTCTGCCAAAAAAACAGCCAGGGTCAGTTGGCGGCAGCTTTCTCCCCGAGCCTGAAGAGTCTTGGCGGTGTATACAGCAGCCTGTTTTAAAAGTTCGGCCAGCTGGGTCCGGTCAGCCCCTTCACAGCAGGCATGGTAAATAACTTTATCCGGGGGACGGAAAACAGGTATATTTGTTTCATCTAAACCCCGGCTGTAACCGATGATAACAGGGGCCTGGGAACCGAACTGCTGCCTTAACATAACCGGCGGTATCCCGGTGATATCACCAAATGTCTTAAGACCCAGGGCTTTTAATCGTTTTATAACAGCCCCCTCCAATGGCCACATCACTTCCACCGGCAGCCGGGAAGCAAACATTCCGGCTGTTTCGTTTTTAACTACACAAAGGTGGAAGTTATCATAACCCTTGGTGATGATAACCGGCACAGCAGGGGTAGGGGCGTGAGCGCACAGAGCCGCGGAAAGCCAAATACAGGTGGCCGCTTTGGCCAGCAGGCGGCAGGGGGCCAGGCTGATAACAGTGGAACTGCCCAGAGATGGCACAATATTTCCGGCCAGGCCGCGCAGGATCTGAACAGTAGGAGGCTTGCTCCCACTCAGGTCAATAAACGCCTCGTTTTCGGCAGCCGCTTCGACCCTTGGGCTCAAGTCATAACAATGCCCGGCCAGAGCGGCCGTTTTAGACCTGTAAGCATGGGCCATAAAGTCAACAAGCTTCAGACCCGGGCAGGCCTGTAAGGCATGACGCTTAGTCATCCCGGGGAAAGCCCCGCCGGCCGCCGCCTCAGGCGAAACGTCACTGACCCGGTTTTTCCTGATTACCGCCAGCGGTATCCCCACAAGGTCCGGGTGATCGGTCCAGGCGGCGGTTATAAAAAAATTGCGGACAAATACATGGGCAATTAATCTCATCAACAGTCAATCTCCCAGCAGGCAGTTAATTCTCCCGCAGTTATTATCGAACTGGTGTTCGGTACTTTAATTATAAAAAATCAGGTTATAGATGTCAACCTGAAGGGAGGGGGAAATATTTTCCTACCGTGACTGGACCATAGTTATTTTCCAATCTTTACTGAGGTTCCATAAATATACATTTTGTCTAAACAAGAAGGTATTTGTTAATATATGTCGAAAACCAGTTATATGAAGGCCCGGGATAATTAGTCTTCTTTAGCAAAATCCGTCGAAGTGGTGATGCAAATTATGATCCAGCTAGAGTTAATAAATGTTTTCATAAGTTCCACAGCTTTAGTTCTTAAAAACTACGGGCTAACTTTGAGAAAAGAACGGCTGACTGTTGACGAGATTCCGAAAACCACTCATGAAATCAACGTTGTTTTTGGTATTAGCGGCGCCGTTTCCAGTACTATTGTAATGGGATTGTCAATTCGCGGCACAAAAAAGCTGGCTACCCTTATCCTGCGCGGACCTGTTTACGACCTGGCTATTGCCGGCAACACAGTTTCGATGATTGGAACTGATATAGCGACCGCTATTGTCAGCAACATGCAGAAAATCGGAATCGACGTATGCCCCACGCCGACTACGGTGGTTGACAGCATGGGTGTGGTTCTCTCCACATTAGCTTCGAAAAAAGTGGCTATTAATTTTGATACAGAAGTAGGCCAAATTGACCTGCGAATTACCTTGGAATAAACTTTGGAGGTCTGGATATGAGAATCACGGCGATTGAAAACGTTAAACCCGGTATGGTTGTAGGTAAAACTATATTTGGCTCTTTACATCAGAACTTATTAAATACGGGGACTGTTCTGACAAACAAATATATTAAACGTCTCGTTGACTTGGGCATAGTTTCTCTTTACATTCAAGACGAATACTTTGAAGACATCGATATTGATGATGTAATATGTGACCAGACCCGTTTAGACGCAGGAAACTTTGTCAAAGACGTAATGGAGAATATGAGGCTTGGAAAGGGCTTCGAACCCAAAGAGTGTAAAAAAATAATCAATAGTCTGATTGATGAACTGCTCTCAAGCAAGGAGCTTCTGATAAAACTTATCGATATACGTTCCGTCAGTGATTATACATACTTTCATAGTGTCAATGTGGCAATTTTATCCGGCATTGTAGGTATAAGCCTTGGGTACACCCATCTCAAGCTACAGGAATTAATGGTAGGCGCTCTGTTCCATGATATTGGGAAGACAGTCCTTTATGAAAACATATCCTGCCAGCACAGTCAAGTTGAAGGTAAACCGCATGACGATTTTAACCAGCACCCGGGATTGGGTTTTGATATATTAAAGAAAAATAAAGACTTGAGTATTTTATCGGCTCATGTCGCTTTTCAACATCACGAAAGGTATGACGGTAAAGGATACCCAAGGCATTTGCCCGGTTCCGAAATTCATGAGTATGCCAAAATTGTCTCTATTGCCAACTCATATGACCTGCTAACAACAGACTGCCCCGAAAAACCGAGAATTCCGTTTCACGAGGCGGTGGAATATTTAATGATCAGCGCCGGTACTGTCTTTGCTCCCGAGTTGGTCAACCAGTTCATACATTGTATAGCCCTTTACCCGGAGTCAACAATTATAAAATTAAACACCGGGGAAATCGCTGTAATTGTTATGTCATATAAAGACTTTGCCACCCGCCCGCGAGTAAGAATTCTGACCGATAAAAACGGGCAGAAGATAACCGATCAGCCAACAATTGAGCTGATCAATAACTTAACATATTTTATCGTTAAGGTAGTGGATGATTTTAACGAGGGGACCAACTAGGTCCCCTTAATATTTCATTGACCAAACACGCGTGGCAGTCAGCCTTCATGAGTCATTAGGTTCTAAGAAAATAGAGCCTTATTAATATAACCCATTAGAGGGTGCTGTTTTTATGGTCCTCGATTTATAGGTTATACCGGAATACATATTACCTGTCCCGGCTGCAGGTTATTGGGATTTATCCCCTGATTCGCGGCAGTTATTGCTGCCACAGTTGTGTTGAACCGCCGGGCAATGCTATACAAGGTATCCCCTGAGACGATTGTATAAAATCGTCCGCCCGGACATGGAACAGGTTGGGGTGCGGGAACACAAATTGACTGGCCAATCGCCAACCGATCAGGATTAACCCCAGGATTGGCGGCAATTATTGCCGGTACAACGGTCCCAAAACGACGGGCGATTGAGTAATAAGTGTCTCCTGCTCTAATGACATAAAGAAAACCACCGGGGCATGTTCCTGTAGTAGGTACGGGAATGCAGATTTGCTGCCCTATCTGTAAATTCTGCGGGTCGGTTCCCGGGTTTGCAGCTATCAGCTGCTGCACTGTAATATTAAACCTTTTAGCTAAGCCAAAATACGAATCTCCAGGTATGATAGTGTATAGAGTCCCTCCGGGACACGACGGAATTTGACGGGTTTTATTTTTATCGGTCATATAATAACACCTCCTTTTATTTACTTGATTCATTATATGTAAACAAGACAAAAATGTTATACCATATAAAACAAGCAAGGTGGCTGACCTAAAAGCTATTTAGGTCAGCCACCTTTTTTTCTTATGACGGGCAAAATTGGGTTATTACAATACAGGCCCCTTGTAAGTGATAAGATGAAACTGGTCCGCGTTGAGGCTAATTTTACCCAGGACCATATGGCTGAGATAATTGGCCTTTCCAAAAAGACCCTCATTCAAATCGAGAAGGGGAGGTTACAGGCAGGGTGGACAACGGCGGTGGCCTTCTGTACGTTATTCCGGGACAGCGATGTTCTTCTATAACTCTTTATCCAGGTCTTTTAAAGCCGGAGTAATATCAGGTTTTATCTCCAGTTTTATTTTGTCATCAGCTTAATACTAAAAAGCCCCGGCGGCTTGGTGGGGACATATTTGTTAGCTGTACCAATGCTTTACTTGAGAGCCAGGGAAGAACAGCGTATTCTCAGCGGTGTTTCATTTTTTTTGATGGCATTGGGATTATCCGATACTTTGTCGGCACTTTTTTCTTTTCTTCTGTACTTTCAAGCTCATCTTTATTATCTAATAATCCAAATAAATACGCTAATACAATTCCGTAAATGGCAGAACCAATACCATTAGTAGTAGACCCTGCTAAGGTATGTTCCCCTACTGCCGGTAACTTCAGCAGTGTAGTTACGGTATAGAAAGAAAACCACCAAGTAAGTCCAAAAGATGCTCCCTTAAATAAATAGTACTTTTTATTCAGGTAAGGGGTCAGATAAGCAAAGATAGTCCCCAAAAGAGCTGTAAAGAAAAGCTGTACAGTAAGCGAGACAATAATTTCCCCGGTAGTGCCGGCTGGCTTGTACCAAAGCAGGACTGCCGAAAAATCATAGTAATGGTCTTTAACAGTATGTAAATAATGACCTATCATATTAAAAATATTCATTGAGACTGCACCGGCAAAACCGGCTATAAAACCATTGGCAAACCTGTCTTTCAAGTCTTAAACCGCCTTTCTTATGGTGTTCTTGTATTTTATTCTTTCCCATTATAAAGTTTATTTAAACACTATACTACCCTCGCAGCTGTACCTTGGCCCGACAAAAACTGCTTGTACAGGGAATATATCAGGAAGTCCGGAACCAGCTATTGTAATCACCAATACTGGCGAGGATTGGTGGTTGTAACGCAAAGCCCCGGCAGAAACAAACCTGGGACCTGAGATCCGGAACGTTACTCCTTTGGAACAAGAGCTTATGCAGAGAGCAGGTAATTGACAGGAACCTTAGTGGCGCGCAGCCACTTTTTTTGTGCAGTATAATATGTATTAAGCTGGGACTAAGCAAAAATAAAGGGAAACTAAGATGAGTGGTGCAGCATTCATCTTGGTTTCCTTTTTGTTTGTTTGGCCTGCCAGCGCCAGCCTGTGGGTCGGGCCAGTTCGTTTAGCCAATATGCGTTGGGTGAAATGAGCCTTTAGTTATTTCCATTCCCCTTTTTCAGGGTCATACCCGTAAATACAACTGCCTTTTTGACTGTATAAAGCCGTTTGGCATCTGTGACAGGCAAACTGAAACTCACACCTGTTACATATCTCTCCTGTCTTATTACTTTCATGCCAGTATTTTGGAAGTGTTTCTTCCGCAAATAAATCCTGTACTGTAGTATCCGAAATATGAGCCATTTTATTTTCAATATGTGATGGGCAGGGGGAAAAGTATCCATCAGGATTAAGCGCGAGCCTGCCATTAAGGCAATTATACCCTTGGACCCTGGTAACATATTTGCTTATATCAGGTGGTAGTAAAGATTCCGAGCCGTACAAGAAGTCTCCGGTCTGTGAACTGTGTCCTACCAGCCGGTCACCATAGACTGCCCCTGGATTCAAAGTCTCCAGGTTTAAAAGAACCCTATGGGGGTCAGGGTCTTTCCCTGTATTAAGATATACCAGCTTAAAAGGTAACTCTTTTGACTTCAGGAAAGAAATATTCTTCATAAGAAGCGAGAAACTTCCCTTTTTGCCGGCAATTTCATCGTGAACAGGGCCGGAATCGGAAAATATCTGAAAAATCAGGGTTGTTCCCGGTCTGGCAAGATGTTTAAGGAATTTTTCAGGTATGGGGCTGCCTGATGCCAGTTGAACATTATAACCGTATTTCTCGGCGGTTAATAAGGTGTCAAAGATCAGATCGGCACAATAATCAGGAGACCCGGTATGCAGCAGCAGGGAACGGCACCCAAGACAGGCTGCTTCCCCAATTGCCTTTTCAATTTGAGGGATGGTTAGAAGGAGCATTTTTTCCGTATCTTTCCGCCGGCAGCCAAGGCAGGGCTGCAGGCGGGATATTGGTTTGCCGGGCCGGCAGAATTTACAGTTCCCGCTGCAGAACCAGGTAGGAGTTATATGTAATATTGTAAGCCGGGGAGATGGACGGAAAAAGGTAATTTCTTCAACAGGGTTTAATGGGCGTATTTTTTCCACGAAGTAAGGACGGTCAACAAAACAACCGGCGCCGGCAGCTTCCAATGCTGACAGAAATGCCTCTATTTCATTTGCCGGTAAACCAAGCCGGTTGGAGACCTCTTCCAAGGAACAGTTGTTTTTAATTAGTTTTAATATATTACTTCGAACCGCATCCAATGAAAAAACCTTTTCCCTGAGCAGTAGGTAAAGCGCCCCACCTATTGGCCCAGGTACAAAAATGGTTTCGGGAAACAAACAGAAAAACTGTTTTGCTTGTGTCAAAATGTTCCATCCTCTCCGGTAATTAAAAATTAAGGGAAAGCAGCCGGCTATATCGCTTCTGGTATAGTTTTATTATTTCTTCGTAATATTCAGGTCTTGCCTCAATAAGGCTGTATGTTTCTTCCAGTATTGTCCTGATCCAGAGGATCTGGTCTTTACAAAATGAAGGTAACGGTTTCTTAAATTCTTTCCCTGACCAGAAGTGGGAAAAACACGTCTTGCATAACTGCATAACCGGGCATCCCCAGCAATTGTTGGCAATGTTTTTGTTATAAAGGCTGATCAGCCGGGCAATTTTATCGAAATCAAGGCCTTCGGTGACATCTCCGATATTTGCCAGGCCAGGTACCCGTTCACATGGCTGGAACCTGCCGTCAGGCAGGACACATATTTTTTCACCGGGTATACATGTGCCGGTTGCCGGTATCTCAGGACGACCGGGAGAACCAAGGATTTTTCTCATGAGCTGCAGGCGATAGGGAGTTGTGATGAAGAAGTTTATTACCGGGTCATTAAAATCTATGGGAGAGGCACGCAACTCTTTTTTTATCTTATTAACCTGTTCTGCAAAATGATTCCTTTCTTTGTCTGAAAACCTGGAATAATACTTGGTAAAGTAAGAGCCAACAGGATTGAACATAAAAAGAGAGTTTTTGAATTCTATATTGTTGTAAAAAAATTTTCTCAATTCACTTATGTCTGTTTTCCAGTCATAAGTAACCAGGAATCCTATCAAGTAATAATCCGGATACCGATGACGAAAATTCCGGATATTGCTGAAAACACGTTGAAAAGTTCCTTTTTCACCTGCCATTATACGGTTGCGGTCATGTTGGTTTTTAGGACCGTCGATGCTCACCCAGACAGCAAATTTGTTTGCCACCAGGAAATCCGAGATTTCTTCGTTAAGCAGAAGCCCGTTGGTGGTAAGCGTAAATAACAGGTTTTTTACCTTTTTTGACCTGACATACTGTACTATTTCTTTAATCAGTGAAAACTCAAGCAGCGGTTCACCACCGTAAAAAGTGATTACCGCAGTCCTGCCGGGGTCAGTTTTCCTGATACGTTCCAGGTTATCTAAATAATAATTCAATGCTGCCCTGGCAACCGAAAAAGGCATAGAGTCAAAGGTCATTTTATCAGTGTAAGGATAAATATCGGAATTAATGCAGTATCTGCACTTCATATTACAATTTCCGGTAACTGTAAGAATTATCTGCCTGAAACCGTTTTGTTTTACAGTTGCGGCTATTTTTTCGGCATCCGGTTCAGCGGGATTTTCAGGAGGACGGTCAATTCCCCAGAATGCGCCGTATTTATGGTATCTTTCACTGATAAATGTACTCCAGCCGTCTGATTCCGATTCCAAACCCTGAAGTGTCTTCTTTAGCCCATCGGGACATGGATAAACCATCCCTGAGTAATCGTCATAATAATACTCCGCTCTGCTGTCAGTTTTAAAGAAAAGTCCCCGAAGTGTTTTTTTCATGTGTATCGTCCTTCTTTATTTTTGTCTAAAAAACTAATGGAAGATGTGACAGGCCTGAGGACAATTAATAACTTTCTGCAGCCCCGGTGGCAACTCCACCGGCTGCTCCGCCGGCTCCGCCGGCAGCATAAACATCACCTATAGGAAGTGGACCGTCGGCGGCACAGCCCCCCACACATCCTCCACCACAGCCCGCACTGCACCCGCCGCCGCATAATGTCCCACAAACCCAGCCTTTTGTAGCGGGGGAGCCGACTTCCTTGAAACCTTCCACATAACTAAGAGCAATTTTACTGGCAACGTTCCTGATTATCTCCATATTTTTCTCATCCGGTATTCCCAAAACTATCACCTCTTTTCACCTGCTTAACCCCGGGGACAAATAAATTATTAAGACTTTTTTGTCTGTCAGTAAGCACTTATTCTGCAAAAATCCACAAGTTCCTTCATTTTCCATAAGAATAGACAAAGCCTATCTATGTGAAGTATAATATGTATTAAGCTGGGACTAAGCAAAAGTAAAGGGGAACTAAGATGAGTGGTGCAGCATTCGTACTGGTTTCCTTTTTGTTTTGCTTGGCCTATGCTGTTACCCAGCGATATCCCGCCAATCCCGTATTGGAGTACCATATCGGATACGGGGACACTGGGAGACCCAACAACCGCTTCCAGGGAAAAAGGAGAAAAACTCTTAACTGCGGCCGTAGAGGGCAGGATAGAATTTGTGCGCATATTTAGAGGGCGCTGTATGGGTGTCAGGGTTAACCATCTTACATAGAATGCTGTTTAGTGATGGCAGTGTTCCAATCGAAATATTTCATAGCCATTATAACTCCCATAGTTTTGGGGGAATTTATATATGAAGAAGTATTCTACCTCACCAAAGGGGAGATTGGTTAAGGAGGGATTAACTATTAGCTTATGTTTAAAGCGCTTAATTTTTGTTTGTGTCCTGGCAGTGGGAATTTGGGGTAGTATCTGGCCTGGAAACGCGGCAACCGACCAGGCTCAGATTGTTTTTATCCCTATCAAGGGGACAATCGAACCAGGTATGTCCGGCTTTGTTGAACGCAGTCTGGATAAAGCCTTCCGAATGGGAGCAAAAAAGGTGGTTTTGGAGATAGACACCCCTGGAGGACTAATCGATTCAGCACAAAAGATTAAGTCTCTGGTGTTTGCCAGTAAAGTGCCCACGGCAGCCTTCGTCAGCGGTGAAGCCAAATCAGCCGGGGTGCTGGTGGCCCTGGCGGCTGAAGAGATCTATATGAGTCCGGCTGCCAGCATTGGAGCGGCAGAACCAACCCCTAATACAGAAAAAGTTCGCGCCTCCTGGCGTTCTGACCTAGAATCGGCGGCAGAAGCCAGAGGGCGTAGAGCAGACATAGTCGCCGCAATGGTTGACCGTAACATGGTCATTGAAAACGTGAAAAAGAAGGGGGAGATTCTCTCCCTTTCCGCCAAGAAAGCCGTAGAATTAGGCATAGCCGATCAGACGGTAAGAAACAGAAACGGTTTACTTACCGAATTGGCTCAAAAGGACGGGGTATATTACCAGGCTGTTGATATTACGCCAGGATGGGGCGAAACTCTGGCTTGGTGGATAATTAATCCCTTTGTCGCGCCTCTTTTATTGCTCATAGGGTTTGCAGGGCTTATGGCAGAGGCCTTTACACCCGGATGGGGAGTAGGCGGGACTATTGGCCTAGTGGCTTTAGGTATATACTTTGGCGGTCATATGATGGCCGGAGTTACGGGATGGCTCGCTATATTTGTTTTTATCCTGGGCGTGGTCGCCATTTTGCTGGAGATCATTGTCATACCCGGGTTTGGAGCTGCCGGGATTATTGGCTTGGCGCTGGTGGTCTGGGGTATTTTTTTAGCATCAACCAGCCCTCTCCAGGCGTTCATATCTCTTACAGTGGCCACTGTGGGAAGTATTGTTCTCATATATATCATGATAAAGGTGTTGGGGCACAGGGGCATGTTTACCAAGCTTATCCTGGGCACCAAGCTTGACTCTGCATCAGGTTACAATTCTCCCAAAAAGGGGATGGAAAAATATCTTGATTTAACGGGAGTTGCTTTAACACCTTTGCGGCCGGCCGGCAGCGCTGAACTGGCCGGCGACCGGGTGGATGTTGTCAGCGATGGTAGATTTATTCCTCAGGGGTCGTGGGTTAAGGTTATCTTGGTAGAAGGCGCCCGGATTGTAGTGAAACCGGTCCAAAGTACAAAAAACGAGGAGGTTTAAAAAATGGAGATTGCTGCTTTGATTCCTTTAGTAATTATTGCTTTAGCTGTTATCGGGTTAGCCATTGTTTTCAGTTATATACCTGTGGGGCTATGGATTTCAGCCCTTGCGGCAGGCGTTAAAATCAGGATAGTCACATTAATTGGGATGCGGTTAAGGAGGGTAGTTCCGTCCAGGATCGTTAACCCCTTAATCAAGGCCCTCAAGGCTGGCCTGACAGTAACCGACAACCAACTGGAGGCCCATTATCTGGCCGGTGGCAATGTGGACCGGGTGATAGATGCGCTTATCGCCGCAGAAAGGGCTAATATTCCGCTTCTCTTTGAGAGGGCTGCTGCCATTGACCTGGCAGGAAGAAATGTTCTGGAAGCTGTGCAGATGAGCGTAAACCCCAAGGTAATTGAGACCCCGTTAATCTCCGCAGTGGCCAAAGACGGTATTGAAGTAAAGGCTATAGCCCGGGTTACGGTTAGAGCCAATATTGACAGATTGGTCGGGGGGGCAGGAGAGGAAACTATCATCGCTCGGGTCGGCGAAGGTGTTGTTACAACAGTAGGTTCGGCTGTTAACCATAAGGCGGTACTGGAGAATCCCGACCTTATCTCAACTACTGTACTGGGCAAAGGATTAGACTCCGGAACAGCCTTTGAGATTCTTTCCATAGATATTGCTGACGTAGACGTAGGCAGAAACATTGGCGCTCAACTACAGACCGACCAGGCTGAAGCCGACAAACGCATAGCCCAGGCCAAGGCTGAAGAACGCCGGGCCATGGCAGTGGCCAGAGAGCAGGAGATGATTGCAGCAGTACAGGAAATGCGCGCTAAAGTAGTTGAAGCCGAGGCTGCGGTGCCGCAGGCTTTGGCGGATGCATTACGTAACGGCAACCTTGGCGTAATGGATTACTACAACCTGCAAAACTTGCAGGCCGACACCCAGATGAGGGATTCCATTGGCCAACTTTCGCCCAAAGCCAAAGGCAGGGATAATCCAAGTCCCCAACCCCCTGCCAAGTAAGGAGTTAAAGCGGAAAGGAGCTGCCAAATTGGAAGGTAGTATATGGGTTATTATCTTTGTGCTTGCAATACTCTTTCGGGCATTTAGAAAGTTTTCCGATGTAAAAGGAAATTTGCCGAGGGACTGGGAAGGCGAACAATTACCTCCCATCCTTAGGGAAATGGTTTTTCCATGGGATTTAACTGAGGATTCAGAAGAAGCGAGCCCTGGTCCAATAACCGGTAAAGCTCCGGAGGAGCGAATTCCAGGACTAGATGAAACACCCGCGGCAGAAACCGGACCTGGCATAACTCTAGGGGAAACGCTTGACCAAGCGCTGGTCCGCGCTGTGAATCAAGAGCAGAACGTGCCCGGAGAATTACTGCCGCTGTTTGATTCCTATAACATAATCAACGGCATTATTGTGGCCGAACTATTGCACCCGCCGAAATGCAGACAGAGAAGAATAAAATGATAGAATAGGCAATCTAATGTGGCAAATCCGGGCCAGGAAGAACGGAGCTGCTAAGAAAATAAATGACCGGCCCTATGAGCCGGCGTAATTAAGGGGATAAATTGTTATTGTGGATTATACATACCCTTGCTCTTCATATAATTGAATATATCTTCTCCATGTTGCTGTTCCTCTTTCTGAATATGGTTAAGAGCCTTGCGCACGTTAGTATCTGTCATTTCAAAGATGGCAGTATCATATGTCCCTGATACAAATTTTTCAGTCATTAACAGGTCGTTACACAGTACCGCATCATTTGCGTTGGTTAGCCCCATTCCCGGCTGTCCCTGGTTATGAATATTTGGCTGCTGCCCTTGTTGCATGCTTTGGGATTGTACGTTTGGCACCTGACCTGCCAGAATTTGATTAATTGTATTCAGGTGCTGTCGCTCATGTTGGGCATGGTTGTTAAACATTTGTTTTAACTGGGGATCCTGAGCTTGGTTTGCATAACTGGTGTACTTTTGAATACAAATCTCCTCGTGTTTTTTCTGGTCCTCCAATAAAAGCCTTTCTTTTTGAGTTAAGTTTATGGTCATAAATTACTACACCTCCGTAATATATAGTGCCTTGATTTACAATTTTTTATGCAATGTAACTGTTATGTAACGGGAATTAATTGGTTAGTTCCAGCTATCTTTGCAAGGGTGGCAAAACCCGGTAGATTCCTCACCAACAACTCGGCTGGGTTGGATTAGATATAATAGTTGATCCGTCGGGTAAACCTTGGCTGATAGAAGCTAACGGCAACCCTGGAATAATGACCTTGAAAACCCTGGCCGAATACCCTGCTTGGCGTAACCAGATGTACGATTACCCGATAGCCTATTCTTTGAATTTGGCAGGTTTTTAAAACCCTTAGCTAATACGTCTATAATTTAGCTTTTTCGCTTAGCCAATACACGCTCCATGAAGTAACAACTCCAAAAATCAAGTGACCTATGATCAATATGAAAGCAACGGTGATATCACCCTGTTCTGGTAAGTTTAAAAGTTTTCCCATTATCCCAAATATAATGATCCATGTAGCTGCACCAAATATTAGACCTTTTGTGGTTGCCCAATCTCGACCAGTGAGTCTGAAAATATTGACGTATAAAATGCCTAATAGTGATGCAATTGTAAACTGTGCGAAGTATGCTATCAATTTACCCCCAAAAGTGTGGTCTTGACCGGCAGGGATAAAGAGGAGAGCAATATGCATTACTTTTGGATATGATTTCTCAATAAATATGCCGAAGGTTTCGAGACTGATAGCTGACGCTAATCCACCCATTATCCCTCCTACTGCACCAATAACTGTTCTGTCAATAGTATCTTTCATTTTTAACACCTCATCTCTATATTGGTGTTATTATTTCACTTAAAGTAGAGTACTAAACATCTCCGCCGATAAATGGAATCATGGGTCAAATAGCCAATAATCAGAATGGTCTTACATGGCAATTTAGAGAATCGTTAAGAGGTGGTAAATCTTTGTCAAATGAACACACCTACAGAAAAAATATCAAACCAGGGCAGCCGGTGGAAATAGTTGAAAAGCAAAACCAGAGATCCGGCAAAACAACGACAGGTGAAGTGCAAAATATACTGACATCAAGTCAGGTACATCCCAGAGGAATCAAGGTCAGACTGACCACCGGCCAGGTGGGCAGAGTCCAACGGATAGTCAGTGAATAATCTTTCCCTTAGAAACTAACGGTTTTCTTTGTGTTGGTAATCTTCTTAATAGTAATTGCCGGCGGCTGCTCCCCCAAAGGAAACGGGCAGATACAGCCCAAGGCAACGCAGAAGCCGGAGACATGCAAGGATGGTACTGTTGTTTGGGAGCAACAGCTTAAGTACGACCTCGGGAATGGGGCGGCTATTTCCGAAAAAAAATACCGGCCTGACCGGAATACCCTTGTTTATTATCCTGAATTCAGCGGTCTGGCCGATTCTCAGGTCCAGGCCAAACTTAACAAAGAGCTTGAAAATCTGGCAATTGCTGAAAACCCAAAAGCGGATGAAGAATATGAGAGCACATACGAGGGTAATTTCGAGGTAGATTTTCATACTCCGGCTTTGGTATCCATTAAAATGAGCGGATATGATTACATGCTTGGCGCCGCCCATGGAATGCCCCTGTCAGTGCCATTATAAAAAAACAGATCCAGGCCAGGGCGGACAGTGAAGGTCTATGGACGGCCAGTTTCATCGGCATAGAGTCCAATCAACAGTTCATTTTGCATCAGGATTCTCTCGAAATCTACTTTTATCCTTATGAAGTCGGGCCATACGCAGCCGGGTTCCGAATGTTCAAAGTACCGTTCACGGAGATCAGGGATTTGATTGATATTCAAGGCGAGTTCTGGGCTGCTATACAGGAGCAATAAAACATTTGGCCATTGCCATACCAAAAAGAAGGATTTCCCGATTTATAAATAGAATAGTGTCCCTATTTTAAAATAGATGAGACCCCTTATAATATTAAGACGGTGAGGAGGAATATCATGGACCAGAGCTTAAACAAATTTGATTTCCTAATTAAAAAGGCTGGGGAACTGGGAGTTGAAGAAGCCAAGATAATTGATTCCAGTACTATTTCCGTGGCAGAATGGGTACGCTGGAAATGCCAGTACGGTTGTCCTTTCTATGATAAGGATTCTTTACATCCACCCCTTGCGCCAAACGCTGAAGAAACCAAAAAGGTGCTTCAGGAATACGATAAGGCTTTATTGCTTAATGGCTCAAATGGACCGGAGCTTTCTAAGAAAGCCATTAAAATTGAACATGAGGCATACACATCCGGATTTTATAAAGCTTTTGCGTTGATAGCCCTTCCATTTGGCGAGGGTCCTTCCTGACAAAAGGATACTAATGTGACTCAGGCTGAGTCACAAGGGGCACAAGAAAAAAATAAGGATGCCAGACCCTTGATGGAAGCATGTGGAATAGACGTTTTCAAAACTGCCAGGGACAATGGTTTTCATATTGATACCAAAAAAGAGACCTATGGAAAATGGAATTACTTTGCACTTGTGCTGATTGATTAAATATAGAGGGAACTAAGATGAGTGGTGCAGCATTCGTCTGGGGTTCCTTTATATTTGCGCCCTAAAGACAAATCTCGTTATTATAGCTGGACGAACTATAACGAGCCTTCTGTATTAGAAAAAGACCAATACAATGCTACTGAACCTTCAACATTTAGGTGGTGGAGCCTGATAGATGATGAGTTTTAGAAAAGTTTACATTACAAAAGATATGTATGTCTGTCCCAGGTAGTTCGGGAGGAGAGTTTATGACAAGAAACAAAATTACACAATGGTTGTTGAATAACAAAATAGGGCTCATTATAGGGTTCATCTTCGGCGCATTTATTGCTCCGTTTTTAGCAGTTCTGGGCTTGGGTAGTTCTTTGTTTGCGGCTTTACGACCACTAAGAATTTGGTATTAAAACTGAGATTTCAGTTATGTCGGCACATAGGACACCTGATAGGGCTAGTGAGTTTGCTAAAAATGCTGATAAAAACGGATTTAGTGTAATTATTGCAGCGGCAGGGAAAGCCGCCCACCTGCCTGGAGTCATAGCAGCATACACTACCCTGCCTGTTATTGGGATACCGATTAAATCTTCTACACTTGACGGATTGGATTCACTCTTATCAATAGTACAGATGCCTTCTGGTATTCCTGTTGCCACTGTTGCAATAGATGGAGCTGAAAATGCTGCAATACTGGCTGCTCAAATTCTAGCTATAGGGCATGATAGCATCAAGGAAAAACTTAAGGAATACAAAATACAGTTGGCAATAAAGGTCGAGGAAAAAGACATAGCACTGAAAGAAAAGCTTGAAGAATAAGGGGGTATTGAGATAACAATGGTACATGACGATTTGATTTTAAATCTTCCTCTATTAATTAAAGGTAAAGTTCGAGATGTGTATGATTTGGAGGATAAGCTACTGATTGTTGTAACTGACAGGATATCAGCATTTGATGTAGTCTTCCCAAACGAAATACCAAATAAAGGAAGGATTCTAAACAAAATTTCCGAATTTTGGTTTAACTATACAGAAGATATTGTTAAAAACCATATGATAACGACAGACATTAGTGAATATCCTGAACCACTTTCACAATATATGGAATACTTGCAGCACAGATCCATGCTTGTAAAAAAGGTTGATATGGTTAAAGCTGAATGCATAGTGCGAGGGTATCTCACAGGTTCAGCTCTGAAGGAGTATGAAAAGTGTAGGAGCATTTGTGGGATTAAACTTCCAGAAGGACTTAAGGAAAGTTCAAAACTTCCTGAGCCAATATTTACACCAACTACAAAAGCTCATCATGGTCACGATGAGAATATAACTACAAATGAGTTGGAGAATTTGATTGGCAAGGAATTAACGCAGGAAATAATGGAAAAGAGTTTATCTCTCTATGCAAGAGCAAGCAAATATGCTGAGAGTAGGGGGTTAATACTAGCAGATTCCAAGTTTGAATTTGGTATTTTGGAGGGGAATCTGATACTGGCAGATGAACTTTTCACACCTGATTCTTCAAGATTTTGGCTTTTAGATGAATATGAAATTGGAAAGTCCCAGAAAAGCTTCGACAAACAGTTCGTACGTGACTATCTTGAAAATATAGGGTGGAACAAAACACCTCCTGCACCAAGCCTGCCAAATGATGTTATAGGTCAGACTGAACGAAAATATTTAGAAGCATTTGAAATAATTACAGGCATTAAGCTGATGTGATTATAAGGAGTATTCAGATGGATACAAACATTTTAGATAAGATTATTTTACCTGCGGAACTAAAAGAAATAATTGAAGGTGGGGTTAATTTTGTAGTTCCAATTGCTTTATATAATACTACTAACACATTTTAGAAAGAGGATTGAATGAATCTATTGAAAATAACCTCTGCGGAGCAAATCCCGATAGAATATAACGATACTCCTATCGGGGAACTTATAAAATATCAGAATCTGTCAGAAAGCTTCAAGAATTATAATGTAGCCCAGTTATTAGTTGGAATGTGTATGGATAATAGAAAACAACTTCGCATACCGGAAAATTTTGCATTTATAATTAGAACTGGCGGTGCAAACTTGCGTTATTGTGAATTTAAAGTATCATTTGCAATTGCGATAGGCGGGGTTAAGCATATAGCTTTGATAGCTCATGATAATTGTGGGATGGTAAACCTTGTGTCAAAAAGAGATCAATTCATTGAAGGACTTTGTAAAAATGCTGGCTGGAGTAAGAGCCGAGCAGAAGAACATTTTATGAACTATGCTCCTATGTTCGAAATAGATAACGAAATAGAATTTGTTTTTAAAGAGTCAAGGAGACTTTCGGAAAAATACCCAGAAGTTATGGTTGTTCCATTGTTATATAGCGTTGAAGACAATATGCTGAGTGCAATTTTTTAATATTACATGAATAATAATTTATACATTATACTGTTTGGTTCCTATGGTTGGGGTGATGGTGAATGGATACGGAATTGGGAGAAAACTTGCCGTAATGCTGGAGCTAATTTGGTCTATGATTGTGTTATTTGCAATGAAGCACCAAATAAGCAAGCAGAGGTAGATTACCTGTCAATGGGACAGGTTTTGGTCAAATAATTATAGAAAAAACTGCAGTGAACGATGATTTAGCGTACACACTGCAGTTTTTTTGTTGCTTCAATGTAAGAGTCAAACCGAGAAATAAAAGAAACTGCCGCAGCGGCCATCAGTTGGCAGCAGCGGCGGTCTTGCACTGATCCGGAGCAGAATCCGGCAACAGCTGAGCAATGCGTTCCGGATACTCCGCAAGGTCCAGATTTGGTGCGGTTTTGAATATGTGTGTCAGGTATTTGTATGGATTCAGGCCATTCTCTTTTGCCGTCTCTATGATACTGAAAATAAGGGTACTGGACTTTGCACTGCGGGGCGTGTTGGCAAACAGGAAGTTCTTGCGGTCATTGACGAACGGCTTAATGCTACGTTCCGCCCGGTTGTTGCTGATCTCAAGCCGACCATCTAACAGATACCGCGTCAGCCACGGCCATTGCTCCTGCGTGTTAGTATATCGCCTTGCCAATTGCGGCTTTCGGCACCAGTTTCAGCACGGAAGGCCACGCAGAAAGCTCGTCAAGTATCGGCTTTGCAAGTTCCTGACGCTTCGTATATCGTTCTTCCGGCAGGCACTCCGCCAGTTTCTTTTCAATGGCGAACAGTCTGTCGCATTACTGCTTTCCGCGCAAGATGTCAGAGCCCTCCCGGTCTTTCTCCAGAATGGCTTTCAAAGCATCGTCGTATTTGCGGCGGCAGTGTGCCCAGCAGCCAATCACCGTAATGTTTTCCGAGAGGTTGTGGTACCCGCTGTACCCGCCGGCATGCAGATATCCGGAGAATTCTTTCAGAAACTCTGCTTGGCGGCTGGCTTTCCGATCCGGCTGGTACTCATACAGCACAATGGGCTGCGCTGTATCTCCGCAGGTCTGGTACAGCCACATATAGCTCTTGCTCTGTGCAGATTTGCCGGGTGCTCTAAGCACACCGGGTAAAATATCCTGGTTTAAGTGAAGAAATTGTAGAATTATTGCAACAAAGCGACCAGAAGATAAAATATCATCAATATGATTTAAAGAGTGAGAGATACAAGGTTGACTACGCCCAAGGCATTAGATTCTATTGATTGAACTAAGCAAAGGATGATTACCTTGTAAGGAGAATACACCTGGGATGACCGTCAACATAGTCCAAAAGCAAAACCAGAGTTCCAGCAAAACAACGACAGGTGAGGTGCAAGATATATTACCCCTGGGCAGGTACATCCCAGGGGAATCAAGGTCAGACTGACCACCAGCCAGATGGAGAGAGTCCAAAAGATACTTATTGAATAAAACCTCCTCTCCTTGTTTACATAATTATTATTATAGGAAGTTGCATCTATAATAAAAGTCGGCCTTTAACGGGCCGGCTTGTTTCTTCTAAAGCTATACTCAATATTTCTTGGGTATCCCTCCGACTATTTGTTCATCATTTGCTTTTGTTTATATTCTATCCTTTCCTTGTTTCACTCAATTTTTTTCTCCTCAACCTCTTTTTCAATATCCTAACCTTTTTTCAATATCCTCATCTTTATTTACGACTTCTGATGATTCACTTTCATTAATTTCAAAAATAAAACCGTCTTTTCATGAAGTAACCGATTTTCCCACTGCCCCTTCAAAAACGGCCCTTTATTTGGCCTTCTAAGGCTTTATCAGAAGCCTCCGAGGGTAATCCTGTGTATTTTTTAAATTTGTGGGTTTCACGGCCATTTAGAGCCTTTACGGTGATTTATCGCCCTATTTGATTTTCAAAGCATAAAAATAAGGGCTATAAGCCCTTATTTGCATCATTTTTCGGTTTTTTCATCAATTATCTTAAGTTTTTTCTTCAAATCTTCTTCCAAAAGAATCTCTTCAATTATTATCGTCTTATAAGCTGTTTTGGGGTCGATACATTTAGCGCAGTTGTCACATGTTTTATTCGGATCCAAATCACAGATGTTACATTCAAGACAGTTGTCACATACTTTGTTTTCTTCGAGCGGGCACATTTTCTTCATCAGGCCCCACATCCTTTATCCTTGAAGTCAAATCATACCACATAGTTGCACTGTAAACTCTGGTTTACATAACTGATTCAGAGCAGGGCGGCATTATGTAACTGGTCTAGCTTTATTCTAACTCCACCTTTAGTTAAAAGCATCACAAATCCGGTCAAAAGAATAAACTCGTTACTCAATGGTTACTGTCTGGGTTGAATGGTTTTTATTAAGGGTGTCAGCCTAACCGCGTTACACCTTCCTCAAAAGCTGCCCGCGCTACCTCGGCGGCTACAACCTTGGCTACCCTTTTATCAAATGGTTTCGGAATAATATATTCCCTCGTTAGATTCTCGTCTTCCACCAAACCGGCAATCGCTTTGGCAGCTGCCATTTTCATCCCCTCAGTGATATATCTGGCCCTGACATCCAGGGCGCCTCTAAAGATACCGGGGAAGGCCAGGACATTGTTAATTTGGTTGGGATAATCCGACCGGCCTGTGGCCACAATAAAAGCTCCGCCTTTTTGGGCTTCGTCTGGCATTATCTCAGGTATAGGGTTCGCCATAGCGAAAACTATCGGTTTATCTGCCATCAGTTTTATATCATCCGCTGACAAAACCCCAGGTCCGGAGACACCTATAAATACATCAGCCCCGGGAAGCGCCTGCCGAAGAGACCCTTTAATCCCGAGTTTATTCGTTACTTTGGCCATTTCCAGCTGAACCGGGTTAAGCCATTGGGCTTCTGCGCAAATAATCCCCTGAAGATCACACATTATAGTATTGCCGACTCCGGCATCAATTAGTAATTTTGTTATCGCAATGCCGGCTGAACCGCTGCCATTAATGACAACAGTTATTTCAGGCAGTTTTTTTCCAGCCAGTTTTAGAGCATTTATCAGCCCGGCCATTACAACAATAGCGGTTCCGTGTTGATCATCGTGAAAAACCGGGATTTCCAGGACCTCCTTCAGCCTCCTCTCGATTTCAAAACATCTCGGGGCGGCAATATCCTCCAGGTTAATCCCGCCAAAGGTGGGCTCAAGCAGTTTTACCAATTTAACTATTTCATCCGGATCTTTAGTGCCAACACAGATCGGAAAAGCATCTACCCCGGCGAACTCTTTAAATAAAACTGCCTTGCCCTCCATAACAGGCAAAGCAGCTTCCGGTCCAATATCCCCCAGTCCTAAAACTGCTGTCCCGTCTGAAACCACGGCTACCAGATTGCCTTTTGAAGTATATTTGTAAACCAGCTCCGGTTCCCTGGCAATTTCCTTACACGGCTCGGCCACCCCGGGGGTATAGGCAAGGCTCAAATCATAGTCATTTTCCAATTTAACTTTACTTCGAACCTCTATTTTCCCTTTATTTTTAAGATGCAGCAGAAGCGCCTCATCACGGATAGTCATCTGTCCCCTCCCTCTCATTCCCTGGAATATTCACTTACACCTTGTTGGTATAGATCATTTCCATAAATATCATTAACAACAAATACGGGGAAGTCCTTAACCTCTAATTCAAAAACTGCCTCTGGACCCAATTCGGGATATGCCGCCACACGGGCTTTTTTCACTTTTCTCGATAACAGCGCCGCTGCCCCGCCGACCGCCGCGAAATAAACAGCGCGATGGCTCATCAATTCCTTCTTGATCTCATCAGACCGTGTCCCTTTACCAATCATGCCCTTTAGTCCTTTCTCCAGCAAAGGAACAGTAAGGCTGTCCATCCTGCCGCTGGTTGTTGGACCCACCGGCCCGATAACATAACCGGGCTTAGCGGGAGCCGGTCCGGCATAGTAAATCACCTGGCCCCTTATATCAAAGGGAAGCTCTTCACCCTTGTCTATTAGTTCAACCAGCTTTTTATGTGCAGCATCCCTGGCAGTAAAGATTGTGCCGTTAATATTAACCCGGTCTCCAGCCTTGAGTTTCGTTATATCATCATCTTTTAACGGTGTATATAACGTATATTCCGGCAATATATTCCACCTCCGCTAGATAACAATCTCTTTATGCCTGTATGCGTGACAGCTTATATTCACCGCGACGGGAAGGCATGCAATATGAGTAGCGAATCTTTCGATGTGAACCGCGAGAGTTGTAGTACTGCCACCCAATCCCTGGGGACCTATGCCAAGGTTATTAATTTCCCGGACTAATTTTTCTTCTAATTCGGCAGTTCCCGGGTCATCACTTTTTTGACCAAGGGGCCGGGTTAAGGCATGTTTAGCCATCAAAGCCGCCTTTTCCATTGTCCCTCCTATACCCAGGCCGACAACTATTGGCGGGCACGGGTTTGGTCCGGCATTCTTAACTGTTTCAGTCACAAATTTAATGATCCCGTCCACCCCTTCGACCGGTTTTAACATTTTTAAGGCACTCATGTTTTCACTGCCGCCACCCTTAGGAACTGCGATGATTTTGATTTGTTGACCTGGCACTATTTGAATGTGTACAATCGCCGGAGTATTATCTTCCGTATTTACCCTTTCTATAGGGTCACGGACCATTGATTTTCGCAAAAACCCCTTCGTATATCCCTCTCTGACACCTTCATTGACTGCTTCGACGAGATTGCCGCCCGTCAAAAGTATTTCTTGGCCCATTTCTATAAATACTACTGCAAAACCGGTATCCTGGCACATAGGAATTTCCTCCTGATGTGCAATCGAAGCATTTTCAATGATCTGGCCTAAGATTTCCCGGCCGGTAGGTGACTTTTCCCTTTGAACTGAGTTATTCAATACGGAAACAGTATCGTCCCCTAGGTGGCAGTTAGCTTCTATGCATAGGTCTCTAACCGCATTTTTTACTGTTGTTACATTTATCTCACGGATAAATACCACTCCCCCGTTGGGCAAATCACCTCAACATTAGTGTTTTCCACAATTCTATCTTATTATATCACGTTTGGCGGTAAATATTAAAAGAGGGATTTTATCCCTCTTTAGCTAATCTGATATTTTTTTAATTTATTATAGAGAGTAGCCAGGGAAATGTTTAAGGCCTTGGACGCTCGTTTTTTTCCTTCAACGGAGTACCCGTATTTGGTGAGAGCCTGTCTTAACATTATTTGTTCCATTTTGTCTATCGGCATCACGTCCGAGATGTTTAACTCTGCGAACCCGTTAATCTGTCCAAGCCTCTCATATAATCCTTCGATAATAGAGGTTGACCTCTGAAGTTCTTCCATCAGTTTAATTATATCCGGGAGGACTTTAAAAATCCCGATTGCTCCGACAACCTGATCTCGAACAACTATTGGTGTTGCATTGTAATTATATTCTTTACTGTTATTGGCAAAGGAGTATCTTTGACCGGAAATCTGCTGCCTGGATCTTAAAGCATGAACTATCGGGCTGTCGGCATGTTTCTCATATATACTTTGGCCGACTATATCCTTAGCGGGCAAACCGGTTATCGTTTCAAAAGCCTTGTTGACATATGTAACAACCCCATCGTTGTCCACAATTTGGACAGCATCGTTAACTGTGCCGAGAATTGAAAACAACTCCGCTTCTGTCCTTTCCTTTTTGTCTCCCAACTGAACCATTAGTTCCACACTTGATGCTTCCATTACCTGGGTATCAGTCTTTTTTAATTTCCGTATTTGTTCTGCAATGTCTGCCTGGTGTGTTGTGTCTACAATCACATCCAGGTCATCCATTGACATAATCTCTTCGAGTGATTGTGATACCCGCACTCCGCTTTGAGTGGCATCATCCATTCCCAGGCCCTGACCCGTTACATCAGCGATACCCACAATTTCTACATTAGGCTTCATCCTGAAAACGTAATATAGCGAGCTGCCCTCTCTACCCGCGCCTACAATGGCAATTCTTATCTTTCTCATCAATTCTCAGCCCCTTAATGGGATTTTCTCAATATTGTATATTATTTGACAAATCTTGCTTTTATCCTTCCTATTGAGGAAAAATATACTAATATTTTAAATAAATTATTAACTGCTGTCCGGGATGCAACCCTGACGTTTCTAATTTATTATCTTTCATTATATTATAAATAACCATCTGTATGTTTTTATCTCCTTTATATTTTTTGGCGATATCCCAAAGTGTGTCACCCCTGCAAACCGTGACTTCTTGATAGGAGTCTGCGGTTAAACCGCTGGCCTGGGATTTTGTGGCAAACATCATTACAGCCGCAAGAGTAACCGTAATGGTTAATATTCTAATGATTTTGAGAAGGTTTATCTTTTTTCTTTTTACTATTTTCAAACTGATCACTCTCCCGAACGTTTGTTTGCTTTTAATATAACACGAACGTTCGTTCGGTGTCAATATATTGTTTTGGTTTTCTTTGAAAAAAAATATTATTTACAAACATTTGTTCTGGCTATGCACATAGCCAGAACAAATGTTTGCATTGAGTGGGAATAAATGCTATAATAATTCTATAAAATTAACCGGGAGGTGTCAATATGTACTCAGACCTCAGCAGCAGGCAGCTGTCAATTCTTAGTTTCATTAAAAAGGAACTCCAAAAAAAGGGTTACCCACCTTCGGTTAGGGAGATAGGAGAAGCAGTTGGTTTGAGTTCCAGTTCGACAGTCCATGGCCATCTGGCCCATCTTGAGGAAAAGGGTTATATCAGGCGCGACCCGACAAAACCCAGGGCGATCGAAGTTTTAGAAGGCAACAGTAACTTCGTGCGCAAGGAAATCATCAATGTCCCTATCGTGGGTAAAGTAGCGGCCGGCCAACCCATACTGGCTGTAGAAAATGTTGAGGATACCTTTCCCCTGCCGTTCGATTTCGTTAACAGCGACAATGTATTTATGCTGTCTGTTCGTGGGGATAGCATGATTAACGCAGGTATCCTGGACCGTGATTACGTATTGGTCAGACAGCAGTCTCATGCCAAAAACGGAGATATCGTTGTCGCTCTATTGGAGGATGAGGCTACTGTCAAGACCTTTTACAAAGAAAAGGACTATGTCAGATTACAGCCCGAGAATCAAGCCCTGGAGCCGATTTACACAACAGATGTGCGGATTTTGGGCAAGGTAATCGGGGTTTTCAGACGTCTGCATTAGGAGGTAAAACAAAAGCACCTTTACGGTGCTTTTAATTTACCCATTTGTACAGATTCGAGGATTTATTCTGGCTTTCCACATAATTGTATTCATCAAAGGGCTGACCGCTCATTTTTAAGAAGGTCAACATCTGTTCAATTATTTCGATAAGTTCTTTTTCAGCGAAGGGTGAAACGCTCGCTACCTGGAATTGTTCTTTGTGCAGTCCAAAAACAGGTAATATGTCTTTAACCATTTCTCTTCTTTTGATAACTTTTTTGTTTTCCGGGCAGCAGCAGGCATCTTTGGGACAAGCCACTATTATCCCCTCGCAGCATTTCTTCAGTATCTTAATGAAGGCTAATGGGTCTATTTGTGAAGGGCAGGAAATAGGAAGAACCTTTAGGTTTTTCGAAAATTGCAGCTGAACTTCAGGTAATAATTTATCTATCATGCCTTTGCAGTTGCTGCACATAAAAAGTAATATTTGCGGGTATCCCGGCATCACCCATCCCCTCCTTCCGGATAGTCAATGATAAATGTTAGCGTGAATATACAAATACTGTAATAATATATACTATTGTGCCAATGTTCTTAAAATTAATTATAAATTAAAATTTTTCCATTTTCATTTCTTTTTCCGTCAATCAGCTTATTTTCCGGTTTAATGGTTTATGTCGCATTTCACCGGGGGAAAAGTCGTTTTTTCTATAAAACACTTTTAACATAAACCGCAACCATTGCTGATGCAAAAACAAACTTAAATACTGCCCCACCGGCCAGGCCAACAACGGTGCCTAAACCGACCTTCATAGCCTCTTGGGCTTTCCTGCCGGTAATCATTTCACCTGCAACAGCCCCCACTAACGGGCCAATGAGCAGCCCGGGGATATTAAACAAGATAGCTCCAACTATTCCACCGATAAACGAACCCCAGGTGCCGAACTTCGTGGCGCCATATTTTTTCGCTCCAACAACCCCAGCCAGGTAATCCACAGCAAAAGTTATCACCATAAGCCCGAATAAGATGCCTAGGACGAGAGGTGTCACTTTGTGAAATCCTTCGTAGAATCCATACCCCAAAGCCATTAGAAATATTAACGGGGTACCCGGTATTATTGGCAGCAGTGTGCCAAGAACACCGACTGCCATCACAAACAGGACCAGCCAAAAGATAGCTGATGACATTCCTCTATCTTACCCTTCTGTCTTTAACATAAACGCTGCCGGCCTTGGACTTGGCGTATTTTTTCATCTCGGCGGCTATCTCCGCAACCTGCCAGTGGTTTTCGATATACTTGCGTTCATTAGATACTACGGCTATCGATAAACTGATAAATGGGTACTGTATTTCCTGGTTGGAACGGTCTCTCGTTACGATGAAACCCCGCTTGCAGTCTTCCTGCATGTAAAATGTCAATATTCCGCTGTCAAAATCCTTGATGATTGCTTTGCAGATGACATCAATCTTGTCTGGGGTGGTTATGGTAATAAAGTCGTCTCCACCAATGTGTCCGATAAAATCATCAGGATTGCCCAGTTCTTTGACTTTTCTATCAACCATATGGGCCACGAACTTGATAACCTCATCACCTCTAAGAAATCCGTAAACATCGTTAAAAGCCTTAAAATTATCAAGATCAATGTATAAAACGGCAAATTTCTTTTTGTCATTATTAACTTTTTGTTTTATTTCTTCTTCAATTAATATATTGCCCGGCAGCCCAGTCAGGGGATTGAAGGACTTTTCCTGTTTAGCCCTGCGCAGGTGAGTTTTAACCCTGGCTATCAATTCGAGATTGTCAAAAGGTTTTGTTATATAATCATCTGCACCGGCTTCCAACCCTGCTACTTTATCTTCAACCAGTCCCTTGGAGGTAAGCATAATAATCGGCACATGGCTGGTTCGCGTATCATTCCTAAGCAGTCTGCAGATTTCGTACCCATTCATTTTGGGTAGTACTATATCCAACAACACCAAATCAGGGGTAGTCTCATAAATTTTTCCCATAGCGGTGTTGAAATCATAAGCTCCTTTAACATCATATCCTTCTTTTTGCAGGCAATCTGATATTACTCTAACCATAAACTTGTCATCATCGACAACCAGTATTTTGCTAGCTCCCACGTGTACTGCCCACCCCCTTTTACCCAACAGTTATATATTCTACTTAAACGACCTAAATCCTCTCAAATACTAGACTTTATTTACTTTCCCATGATTGTATTATAAACTACATTCTGTGGCGGCAGAAATAACGCCCAATCTAACATATTCTTTCGATACCCCACCCTGCATATATATCGCATACGGCTCTCTGAGAGGCCCGTCCGCACTTAGTTCGATAGTCGACCCCGCAATGAAGGTCCCGCCTGCCATGACAACACGGTCACTATACCCCGGCATCGCGGCCGGCTCAGGTATGATATGTCCGTCAAGGGGTGATCCCTTTTGCAAGCCGCGGCAGAAAGCCACCATCTTTTCTTCATCCCGGAACCTTATCCCCTGAATAATATCAGATCTGTTATCATTATATTTTGGGGATACTTCATAACCAAGTTTTTCGAATAATGCGGATGTAAAAACAACTCCTTTTAAGGATTCACTGACAACATGGGGAGCCAAAAAAATACCCTGTAAAAATAAACGGTTGAAATCCATCGTAGCTCCAACCCGACCGCCTATTCCCGGTGCAGTCAGCCTGTTGGCAGCCATATCCACCAGTTCGAACCGACCTACGATATAACCACCGGTAGGGGCAATACCGCCTCCCGGATTTTTGATCAGGGAACCGGCCGCCAGGTCTGCCCCAACTTCGATCGGTTCTTTCTCCTCAACAAATTCACCGTAGCAGTTATCGACAAAGATAATGACATCATCTCTGATACTTCTGATCAGTCTGCAGGCCCTTTCTATTTTGGAAATATCAAAAGCCGGCCGCCAGTCATATCCCCTTGACCGCTGAATCATCACAATTCTGGTCTTTTCACTGATTCCCGCCTTGATACCATCCTCGTCGAAATCGCCGTCTTTCAGTAGTTTTAACTGTTTATAGGAAATTCCCCATTGGCTTAGATTACCCTGCGCCGACCCTCTTACGCCAATGACCTCTTCTAAGGTATCATAAGGTTTGCCGGTAACAAACAGCAGCTCATCTCCCGGTCTTAAAATCCCGAACAGGCACAGGGTAATGGCATGGGTCCCGGAAGCAATCTGTCCCCTGACGAGAGCGGACTCTGCCCTGAAAACAGAGGCGAAAACCTTTTCTACCGCTTCCCGGCCGGCATCTCCATAGCCGTAACCGGTTGACCCCTTAAGATGATATTCACTGACCCTGGCTTCGTGAAAAGCATCCAGAACCTTTTTGTGATTACCTAAAGATATTTCTTCAAGACCCCGGTAAACCGGGCCAATTTTATTGTCAACTGCTTCTATTATTGAACTCAGAGCATTTTCAGACATTGTTGGCCTCTCCGATACTATCGTCTCTGATACGGAATTGTTGGACCTGATTTATCATCTTTTCATCTAGATTAGCTGTGATCAATATATGGTCAGGCAGGTATTTCATCCCAACTACCTGGCCTTTGTCGAAAAACGAAGCAACAACTGCAGCCTGGTGATAAGGGATAGCATATGTCCCCCTGACCCGGGTGGATGGAACAGCAGAAGACAGCGCATCCAAAAGGTCGTTGATCCCCTGTCCGGTTTTCGCAGAAATAAAGACGCTGTCAGGGACCGTTCTTTTAAGATTTTCAGTGACCGCATTGTTTTGTATTTTATCTGCTTTGTTAAAAACAGTAATGATTGGTTTGTCGGCCACACCCAGGTCTGCCAAAACCCTTTGTACAGATTCCATCTGGTTAGCCATGGCACAATGGCTTGTGTCCACGACATGCAGGAGAACATCTGATTCGATTACTTCCTCTAGGGTGGCGCGGAAGGCGGCAATAAGGTGGTGCGGCGTTTTGTTTATGAAACCGACAGTATCAGAGAGCAGGACCGTTGTGCTGTCCGGCAGCTTCAGCTTTCTCGTCGTGGGGTCAAGGGTGGCAAAAAGCTTATCCTCTGCTAATACGTCAGAATTCGTCAGCTTGTTTAAGAGGGTTGACTTCCCGGAGTTAGTATATCCACACAGAGAAACTATCGGAATAGGGACGCTTTTTCTGTTCAACCTGTGTAGTTCCCTGTTTTTTTTGACTTGTTCCAATTCCTTGTTGAGGTCAGAAATCCTTTTTCTAATCCTCCTCCTGTCTACCTCTAACTTGGTCTCACCAGGACCCCTGGTACCGATACCTCCTCCTAATCTGGAAAGCTCTACGCCCTTGCCGGTCAATCTGGGAAGCAGGTAATTTAACTGAGCAAGTTCAACCTGGAGCTTCCCTTCCATTGTCTTGGCCCGCTGGGCGAATATATCCAGGATTAAAGTAGTCCGGTCGATTATCTTTACCCCTGTTAAGTCCTCAAGGTTCCGCTGCTGGGCCGGGCTCAGTTCATTGTCAAAGATAATTACATTTGCTCCCAGTACCTGAGCCTGCAAACCGGCCTCGTTGACTTTTCCTTTGCCGATATATGTGGCTACATCCGGCTTCAACCGTACCTGAACACTCCGGTGCAAAACATCGACCCCTGCCGTTCTGGCCAGCTGAGCCAATTCCGCGAGGGAATCCCGGATCGGTTCGTCAGCCTCACCCGGCTTCTGAATGGCGATAAGGATAGCTTTTTCCTGATCCTCCCGGTTATATTCAGCTGATTTAACAGCCGAATTCTGCCGGTCCATAAGCCTAACTAATTCCATCAGGTCGCTCCCGACAACGCCTTCAACTGAGTACGGACCATATAGTATACACTTTTCACTATACTCATTTGTTGATACTGGAATGTTCTTTCTTAAACCGACATGTATCTCTGATGGCCTGTCATGATATACGCCAACTGCTGCCATCGCATCAAGATTGAGGTTATCCATAGCTGTCAAATCGACATCACTAAGTGTGGCTGAACCCTCGGGATGGGTGTGGATGCACCGTATACCGCTTAACCTGCGGCTGCTCCGCCGCCCCTTAACTTCTCCCAGGCTTACCGTCGAATTATCACCGACCGAGACATCAACCAGCTGTCCTTTTCTATTTATATATACCGCTATTTCTCTTTTGGTTTCCAGGGAAACTCTCGATATCTCCTGCAAAACCTCATGGGAAATAAACTCGTTCTTGTCCACTTTTGTATCATAAAGTTTTTCCAACCGACCTATCTGTACATTTCTTAAACCGGAAATATTACCATTTACTTTGTTAGCCATGAGTAACTCCTGTATCTGACATGATTGACGAAGGTCCAATCCTTTGAATTCTCGGGAGACAGACAATATTCCTGCTTCTGTTACAATAAGGCGTTCTTCAGCAGGTGTTCCCTGGCTTCTTCTATGTCTTCAGCCTCTATAAGCATCAGATCGTCTCTCGTAGCCTCCTTTTTGTTTACCAATCTGACAGCCTGCCGCCGTATTGCTTTTTCAATTAGGTTCCTGACCAGTCTAGCGTTTCCGGAATGCTCGTGGCCTTTACCGGTCTTGATTTCCAGGATTCTTTTCAGTGACTCTTTGGCAGATGTCGATAAGGCATACTGCCTTTTCTTTAACATCAGATCGGCTATCTCCATTAATTCCCTGATGCTGTAATCAGCAAAATCGATATGGATAGGGAACCTTGATTTTAACCCCGGGTTTGTCTTGATGAATTCACTCATTTCCTGTTTGTATCCGGCCAGGATTAAAATCAGGTTATCCTTGTGATCTTCCATAGATTTTACAAGAACATCAATGGCTTCTTTGCCAAAGTCTTTTTCTCCTCCCCGGGCCAGGGAATATGCTTCATCAATAAACAAAATACCCCCGTAAGACTTTTTTACCTGTTCCCTGGTTTTCTGGGCTGTATGCCCTATGTATTCCCCAACCAGGTCCGCCCGTTCCACTTCCACAAGGTGGCCCTTCGACAGAACACTAATGTGTTTAAAGAGCGGTCCCAGGATTCTGGCAACTGTTGTTTTCCCGGTTCCGGGATTTCCTCTGAATATCATATGTAGAACAAGAGGTTCTGAAACCAATTTTTCCTGCTGCCTTCTTTTCTGAATTTCTATGAAAGCAGTTATCTCACAAACGAGCTTTTTAACCGGCTGCAGCCCAATTAAATCATCGAGCTCCCCCATTATTTCGGCAGTTTGTCCGGTCTCATCATCTTCCCTGCCATAAGTTTTGTCTTTTTTTTTATCAAGCCCGGCGAAAAATGTCAGGGCCCTGCCAGGAGAATTTTCACCCTTGTCGACAATACCGGGGACTTTATCCTTGTCGCTTCTGGCTCTGAGGCGGTTGATCTTTATTTCCAACCATTGTTCCCCCTCACTAGAAAATTTTTCTACCCTATAATTATACGCACCAGTTTGTCAGGTTTGTTAAAAAAGTGGCAAAAACCGCAAAAATATTGCTTGATTATGGGCAAATTTGCAGGAATTTCGGTTGATATGTAGAATAGATATTCATGAAATCTACAACCACCTGGGAAAAGGCAAACCTTTCGTAAGAAAGGGACGCAAAACTACAGGGTCCTAAAATTGGGGACAGCCAGTTGCCAACTATTTAAATTACCTACTACGGCGCTGTCTGTGGCAGGTTTTTTTACAAACCGGAATTTTAAGGCCACAAAACTTACTTTTTAAACAATGTGTGCCTATATTAAAAAAACGATTCCGAAAGGAGGGTTCTCTGACTTTTTAAATTAATGAATAAATCGTAGATTTGTTTTTCTAAATTAGAAGGAGGTTTTATTGTTGACCAAAACTGATTTGATTGCCAAGGTAACCGATAAGGTAAAAACCCTTAAGAAAAAGGATGTAGAGAAGGCTGTAAATGCGGTATTCGCCAGTATTCAGGAAGCTCTGGCAAAAGGTGAGAAGGCGCAATTTATTGGCTTCGGAACATTTGAAGTTAAACAACGCAAAGCCAGAAAAGGCCGCAACCCACAAAGCGGTAAAGTTATCAATATTCCGGCTGCCAAAGTTCCCGTTTTCAAGCCTGGCAAAGCTCTCAAACTGAAGGTTGCCAAGAAATAATTAAAAAAATAACTTATTATCAAGATAAAAAGAAACCAGTCCTTGGACTGGTTTCTTTTTTTGTTTTATAGAAATGCTCTTTATTTCGCCATTTCACTAAAACTGGTGGAAATCGGCTTAAATGGTGTAATCGTTGATATGGCATGTTTGTAAACCATCTGCTGTTTGCCTTCATATTCGAGAATAACAGTAAAATTATCAAAACCCCTAACGATACCCTTTAACTGAAACCCGTTTACCAAATATATGGTAACGGGAACATTCTCCTTCCGGACCTGGTTTAAGAATGAATCCTGTAAATTTATCTGCGGCTTTGTCATCCTTGTCCCTCCATATTACCGTTTTTCTTTTATATTCTACGTTCCGCTGAATTGTCCTTCTGTCTCTAACGCAATTTCTTTCGCAATTTCCTCTAAAGAATCGTCGTTTTCGACATTTCTCCACTTAATTCTCTCATCCCGTCCAAACCACGTCATCTGGCGTTTGGCAAATCTGCGGGTATTCCTTTTAATTAATTCGACTGCTTCTGTTAGGTCATAACTCCCGTTTAAGTACTCGATTATTTCTTTATACCCCAAAGCCTGTAAAGCCGTACTCCGTGGATTGTACCCCATCTCCACCAGTTTCCTTACCTCATCAACAAGCCCCCCTGCCAGCATTGAGTCTACCCTTTGTTCTATTTTTCCATATAAGTCCTGTCTGTTCATTGTCAGGCCGTAATATACCAGATTGTATTTCGGCGGCAGCTGACCTGATATATACTGAAAATCAGATATCGGCCGCCCTAAGGAGTGATAAACTTCTATGGCCCTGACCAGACGTCTGGTGTCGTTCGGGTGTATTTTTTCGGCCGCCGCCGGGTCGACATCACGGAGCATTTTGACTAGATACTCGTTCCCATGCTCTGCACTCAGTCTTAGCAGTTCTTCCCTTTTAGCGGCATCTCCCCCCGGAGGGGTAAAGTCGTAACAGTCGAGGACAGACCTGATATAAAGCCCGGTGCCGCCGACGAGAACAGGTATTTTCCTCTTTTGCTTGATAATAACTATGTAATCCTCAACCTGTTTCTGAAATTTGGCTACATTATACTCTTCGTCCGGGCCGATGATATCTATCATATGGTGGGGAATTCCGGCCATTTCTTCGATGGTTGGTTTACCGGTGCCGATGTCCATATATTTGTATACCTGCATCGAATCACCGGAAATGATTTCCCCGTTTATCCGGCCGGCCACTTTAATACCTACCGCCGTTTTCCCAACCGCAGTGGGTCCCACAATAACAACTAAAGGCAGCAGTTTTTTCATCTCGCGGCCTCCTGTTTATCAATAACTCCAAAAGCCACCGGACTGTACCTGCCTCCAATTACTCTGGTAAACCCCAGTTCGGCAAATTCTTTACTGAAACTGTTTTCCTTCATGACTACACGTCTTTTGGCCACGCGAAACGCTTCTTTGATTAACCGGCTGTTTAACGGGTCAGGTTTGACAAGCCCCCTTAAAGGCTCCATAGAGCTGGATTTTCTCCTGGAATATCTGAACATCGGGTCAAAATATACAATGTCAAAAGAATTTTCCGGCTGAGCCAAAAGATATTGTTCACAGTTATCATGAACAACTTCAATCCTCGGCATCACTTCCCGGAGAAATTTCGGGCCTTCCCGGTAGCCGGCCAGACCGCATTTGACGAGATAAGCCAGTTCCGCTGCGGCCTCAACACCGACCACTTTTCCGGACTCCCCTACCACGAAAGCTGCTACAACGGAATCAGCTCCTAACCCGAGGGTACAGTCGAGCATGTAATCTCCCGTTTTCAGGGCCATTGCTTCAACCATGTGGTCCGTCCTGCCCTGGCGAATCGCCTTAACCCTCGGCACGCTCATGCTCGGGTGAAAGAAACACTCTCCTGATGGTGTATGTATTGTTATTTGGCCCCGGGCAGCTACGAGGACGTTTTCAGCATTGTATTTTTCTCTCAGCCGCGTAAAAGGCAGTCTGTCCCTCTCAACTAATTCCGCTTGTAATATTTCGGCCGCCTGCCTGGCGATTTCCACAGATTCGTTGTCAGGTTTATGAGAGGTGGTAACTATTGTTCTCCCCATCTTACAGAACCCGCTTAAATTTCTTTTCCAGATCATACCCGGAAAAATGTATCATTGTAGGTCTGCCGTGAGGACACGTGTAAGGCTGCTCGGCCTGGGCCAGCATCGCCAGCAGTGATTCCATCTCCGGCAGGCCTAATTTATTGTTGGCTTTAATGGCATTCCGACAGGCCATCGTGATTAGAAACTTTTCCCTTAAGGCCTTATTTGATATTGTGTACCGGTTCTGGGAAAAATAATCCAATAAATCCAGAAATATTTCTTTTCCGCCGTCTTTTCCGGCGCCGGCCGGAATCCCCCGTAAAATAAAGGACTCCCCGCCGAAGTGTTCGACCACAAATCCGAGGTCTGTAAAAACGATTATCGTGTCATTTAGCAGCTGGGCTTCCCGGTGGGTTAAATCCAGGGTGACAGGAAAAAGAAGCTGCTCACTGGCGATAAAAGCATCCGGCTTTTCCATGTACTTCTCATATAATATTCTCTCATGGGCCGCATGCTGGTCAATCAGGTACATCCCATCAGACCCTTGGGCCACGATGTAGGTACACTCTATCTGCCCTATCGGCCTGAGGTCAGGGAACTCCACCGGAACCTGGATGCCCGGTGTTTCCGGGAGTGCCTCTGCTGCGAATTCCTTCGGAGGGGTATACTCACTTCCCAAGGGAACCTCACAAACCCTGCCGGCAGGAAATACCTGCGGATATGGAATCTTCCATTCCTCCTGTTTACTGCTTTCCTGAGGTACGTTAGCCACCTTCGCAGGCCCTATGTTTCCGGTGGGGATAAGCCTGTTTCCGGTCAGGACCACTTTTACCGCCCTTGTTATAAACTCCTCCAAAGCCCCGGTCCGGGCCAGCCGTACCTCGGTTTTAGCCGGATGGACATTGACATCCACTTCTTCCGGGCTGGTCCTGATATTGATTACAAATACAGGATGGCGGGCTATCATCAGCATTCCGTGGTAAGCATTTTCAACAGCTTTGGTGATCAGCCTGCTCCTGATATACCTGCCGTTAATATATATGGTTTGGTGAGTCGAGCCTGACCTCGTCAGAAAAGGCTTGCCAAGATAACCGAAAACTGCCCCTTCCTCATTTTGCGTATCAATGGGCAGCATGTCTTTAGCGGTATTGGGCCCGTAAATGTTAGCGATAACCTCCAACAATCTGCCGCTGCCTGATGTTTTTAAAACAACTCGCCCGCTGCTCGTGAGCTGGAATGAGATATTGGGATAACCCATGGCAAATTTGTTGACGACATCACTGATGTGCCCCGCTTCAGCCGCCGGACCCTTCATGTGCTTTTGGCGGGCCGGGGTATTATAAAAAAGTTCACTGACCCGGATAGCTGTACCCGGCGGGCAGCCTGTTTCGCTTTCTTTCAGGATTTTGCCGCCTTCGATAACGAGTTCAATCCCTGACAGAGATTCCTTTATCTTTGTTTTCAGATTCACTTTCGAAACTGAAGCAATACTGGGTAGAGCCTCTCCCCTGAATCCGAGGGTTTGGATACTCTCCAAATCACTGGCCCTGCTGATTTTACTTGTAGCGTGTCTTTCTAAGGCCAGGACAGCATCCCGGGCATCCATCCCAAACCCGTTATCTGACACGGTTATTTCCGCCAGACCGCCATCAGTGATAGATACTTCTATGCGGGTGCTTCCAGCGTCAATGGAATTTTCGATAAGTTCCTTAACGACCGACGCCGGCCGTTCAATAACCTCCCCGGCCGCAATCTTATTCGCTGTATGCTCATCGAGCAAAATAATGTTACCCATGATTTCACCTCATATTAGCGGCCAGCAGCCAGCGGCCAGTGACCAGTAATCCAATTACGCTTTCTGATATCAACCTCTAAAAAATCAACCACAGAGAACACAGAGAAACCTTGATTCACTGAAAAGAAGAGACCACAGAGAGTAATCAATAATACCTACTCCCGAGTTGAATTTAGTAACTCTATACCTTGAGAAATTATTAAATATAAAGACATTTATTACTCGGATATTCTTACCCTCGGTTTTCTTACTTACATAGATGTAACTTCCAGCAATTAGTCTATGTTGTCTAAGTTACTTCGCGGCTCTTTAATAACGCGGAGTTCGCGGAGATAACGGAGCACGCGGAGGATAAATTAAAGTTTTTTTATTTTATAAAATATGATCCCTTAAAAAACTTAACAAGTCAATTTTTTATGTCGGGATAGAGGACAGGCGCGCGCACCTCTCAGAGTAAGTCACGTTTCCTGCCGCCCCCCTACGATTCCGGACGGTCGGATTTCCCGAGTCCGGTTC
>PGZN01000036.1 GCA_002840165.1 Firmicutes bacterium HGW-Firmicutes-8 | reverse complement strand
CCAGCGCCACGGACGGCGCTTGGGCGGGTGAAACCCAAGGCTCTGCCAGTATCTTCGGTTAGTGGCGGACAAGGAGAACAAGAGAAACCCCTTTGCGAATAGCCATCCCCTCGACCCACACTTATTTGCCAACAAGCCCTACTAAGAATTGCGCCCGGCGGAACACACCAGCCTCTCCGGTCGTGCCCAAATCAAAAAAGGCCGCCTCTTTTGAGGCAGCCCTGTTCTTTTCACCAGTTGTGCCTATCCAGCAGCACCTGGTCCCTATATCTTTTCAGGCCATCTTTAATCGCTTTGGCCCTAACTTCTCCAATACCCTCAACATCATCAAGTTCTTCGATTGACGCATTGAGGATTCTTTGTAATGAGCTAAACGTCTCGACAAGATTTTTTATTACCGGCCACGGCAGCCGGGGAATTTTGTACAAAATCCGGTACCCGCGCGGGGAAACCGATTGGTCTAAAATACTGGCGCTTCCTGTGTAACCAAGCGCCCGGCATATTAAAGATAAGTCCAATAAATCCTCAGCATTCCACTGCCCTATAGTGTGTAAAACTTCCTCGGGATGCTTGTTTTCATGTAAATAATAGTCTTCAATAATGAGCAGTCCGTCATCTTCCACATTGGCAATAAGTTCATCCATCTGCATACTGACAAGACGGCCTTCGGTCCCGAGTTCTCCGATGTATGTTTCGATTTCCTTGACAATCCGGACGACCATTTCCGTCCTCTGAATAGCTTTAGAGACGTCATATAGAGTAACCAGGTCCTGAAACTCAAGTGTACTCAACGTGGCCAAGGCTTTATCAAGTACCACCTTATATTTTTCCAGGGTCTGCACAGCCTGGTTAGCCTTAGTCAGAATGACCCCAATGTCTCTGAGCACATATTTCCCGATCCCCTTGTAGATTGTGATCATGTTTCTTCTCTGGGAAATTGAAATTACGACAACACCTGTCTGCCGCGCTACCCGCTCAGCGGTACGGTGGCGAATCCCGGTTTCCTGGGAAGGCATCGCCGGGTCCGGGATCAGCTGGGTATTGGCCCGAAGAACCCTTTTGGTATCACTGCTGAGGACGATAGCCCCATCCAATTTGGCCAGCTCATAGATGTTGGCAGGAGTAAGATCAGCGTTTATCTCAAATCCCCCGTCAATAATCTCCATCACCTGTGGGGTATCACCGATTACTATCAAGGCTCCTGTACGGGCATTAAGGATGTTTTCCAACCCCTCCCGCAGGACGGTCCCCGGAGCTAGAATTTTAATAGCTTTAAGGAACTCACCGTCAAGTAGTTGTTCTTCTTTCAATCACTCACCCCCAATGCTGTCTCAAAGGCTTCGCTCACTGTTCCTACACCTATTACTTTAACTTCTGAAACATCCCGGCCCTGCGCCAGGTTGGCAGCCGGGATAACAAAAGTGCGAAAACCAAGTTTTTTACCCTCATGTACCCTTTTGGCTGCCTGGCTGATTCCTCTAACCTCACCGGTCAGGCCAATTTCACCGAGGACTACCGCCGTAGGGTCAACCGGGACATCCCGGAAACTGGAAGCCAGTGCTACTGCTACTCCCAAGTCAATTGCCGGTTCATCCAGCTTGACTCCCCCGGCAACATTCACATATATATCCTGGTTTCCCAGGTGTAAACCGACCCTTTTTTCCAATACGGCCGCAATAAGGTTAACCCTGTTGTAATCTATCCCGCTCGTCATCCGGCGGGGGTTGCCGAAACTGCTGGGGCTTACCAGGGCCTGAATCTCCACGAGGACAGGCCGTGTCCCCTCCATCCCGGCTACCACTACTGACCCCGATACACCTGTAGGGCGTTCAGCCAGAAATATTTCTGATGGATTTGTTACTTCTTTTAGGCCCTGCTCACCCATTTGAAAGACACCGATTTCGTTAGTTGAGCCAAACCGATTTTTGACTGCCCGCAGTATCCTGAAGGCATGATGGCGCTCCCCTTCAAAATAAAGGACGGCGTCTACAATGTGCTCTAGAACCCTTGGTCCAGCGAGAAAGCCTTGTTTCGTTACATGTCCGACAATCAGGACCGGGATATTTTGCGACTTTGCTAACTGCATTAAAAAACCGGTGCATTCCCTGACTTGGGCTACGCTCCCCGGGGCAGAAGGAATATCTTCGGTAAAGACAGTCTGGATCGAGTCTATTACTATCAACCTGGGTATAAACCGCGATACATGGTTTTTAATGCGGGACATCGATGTTTCTGTCACAACATACAGTTTGTCCGCCATAACTCCAAGCCTGGCGGCCCTCATCCTGGTCTGTTGGGCAGATTCCTCCCCTGTCACATATAAACAGATACCTTGAGTCCCCGCCACCGCTGAAGCTACCTGTAAAGCTAAAGTGGACTTCCCGATACCGGGGTCCCCTCCTATTAGGACAAGCGAACCTGGGACTATTCCTCCACCCAGAACCCTGTCAAGCTCGCCGCTGCAGGTGCTAATCCTCAGTTCGGCTATATCAGATACTTCGGTAATGGGCACGGGTTTTGATTCAGAAGCCTGACTTTCCCTGCCGCTTTTTCCTGTATGCAGCTCTTCAGTCATTGAATTCCAATCGCCGCACGCCGGACACCGCCCGCACCATTTGGGTTCTTCGTGGCCGCATTGCTGGCATACAAATGTGTACTTGGACTTGATCTTTGCCACACCGTACCCCTTACATTTTTAGAATTTCTTAACACTTAATTATAACATGAAACGACATTCTAAACAAGTAGACAAGAGTGGCGGCAGGCGCCATAGAAAAGACAGGTCATCAGACCTGCCCCTTCTATGCTTTTTCAACTTTGATTGTTTTTTCTTCAGCGCCTATCCGGACCTTATCCCCGGTCTTAAAAGTCCCTGCCAGGAGTTCCTCGGATAGGCGGTCTTCTACCTGTCTCTGAATAGCCCGGCGGAGGGGTCTGGCCCCATATAACTGGTCGAATCCTTCCTTAGCCAGGACTTCTTTAGCTTCGTCGGTTACTTCGATAACGATATTATTCTCAGCAAGCCTCTTGGCAACTTCTTTAATCATCAGGTCAACAATCTGTTTAATGTGTTCTTCGTTAAGGGCATGGAAGACAATAACCTCGTCAATCCTGTTAAGAAACTCGGGCCTAAAGGTGCGGCGCAGTTCGCCCATTACTTTATCCTTCATATCGTCATAACCCTTGTTCTGTCCGGCGGACCGGAAACCAAGCGAACTTTCCTTCTTCAGCAGGTCCGCTCCCACATTTGAGGTCATAATTATCACTGTATTCCGGAAATCGACAGTCCGTCCTTTGGCATCTGTCAGCCTGCCGTCCTCCAGGACCTGCAGGAGTATATTGAAGACATCCTGGTGAGCCTTCTCAATCTCATCCAGAAGAATAACTGAATACGGTTTCCTCCTTACCGACTCGGTCAGCTGGCCGCCTTCATCGTAACCCACATATCCCGGAGGAGCGCCGACCAGCCTGGATACCGCGTGTTTTTCCATATACTCAGACATATCAATCCTGACAAGGGCATCTTCCTCCCCGAATAATGCTTCTGCCAAGGCCCTGGCTAACTCGGTTTTACCGACACCTGTCGGACCCAGGAAAACAAATGAACCAATTGGCCGTTTAGGGTCCTTAAGCCCGGCCCTGGCCCGGCGGACAGCCCGGGACACAGCCTTAACGGCTTCATCCTGACCGATAACACGCTTATGGAGGACATCTTCCATCTTAAGAAGTCGCTCACTTTCCTCTTCGGCTAACTTTTTCACCGGGACCCCAGTCCAACTGGAAACAATGTGAGCTATATCTTCTTCAGTAACCGTCTTTTTCTCCAAACCCTTTTGGGTTTCCCAGTTCTTTTTCGTCTCTTCCAGTTCCTCTTTCAGTTTCTGTTCCTGGTCTCTCAACTTAGCTGCTTTTTCGAACTCCTGGGCCGAGATAGCAGCCTCTTTCTCCTGCCGGATTTTTTCCAAGTCCGCTTCCTTCTCTTTAATTCCGGGTGGCGCCACATATGACTGCAGGCGTACACGGGAAGCCGCCTCATCCATCAGGTCAATAGCCTTATCAGGCAAAAATCGGTCAGTGATATAACGGTCTGATAATTTAACAGCCGCCTCAATTGCTTCATCAGATATTTTAACCCGATGATGGGCCTCATACCGGTCCCTCAAACCGCGCAGAATTTCCAGGGCCTCTGCAGCACTGGGCTGGTCGACCTTAATAGGTTGGAACCTTCTTTCTAAGGAAGCGTCTTTTTCAATGTGCTTCCGGTACTCATCAAGGGTTGTCGCTCCGATACACTGCAGCTCTCCTCTGGCCAGAGCCGGTTTCATAATATTGGCCGCGTCAATGGCGCCCTCGGCCGCCCCTGCTCCGATGAGGGTATGCAGCTCATCAATAAAGATGATAATGTTTCCGGCATTACGGATTTCTTCCATCACCTTTTTCAGCCGTTCCTCAAATTCCCCCCGAAACTTGGTGCCGGCTACAACTGATGCCAGGTCCAGGGTTAAAACGCGTTTATCGAGTAGGGTTTCAGGCACATTTCCCTGTTCAATTCTCTGGGCCAGCCCTTCTGCGATAGCGGTTTTTCCAACCCCCGGCTCCCCAATAAGCACAGGGTTATTCTTTGTTCTCCGGCTTAAAACCTGGATTACCCTCTCTATCTCCTTTTCCCTGCCTACTACCGGGTCAAGTTTCTCCTCCTTCGCAAAAGCCGTAAGGTCTCTCCCGAATTCGTCCAGATTGGGGGTCTTTGTTTTGGTTGGTCCGGCTTTAGCCTTCCCTCCCGATGCTGTAGAACCAATCAGCATTTCCATTACTCCCTGGCGGACAGACTCCAGATTTGCCCCCAGGTTTTGGAGGACTGTAACAGAGACCCCTTCCCCTTCCCTGACTAACCCAAGGAGAAGGTGTTCCGTTCCAATGTAGTTGTGGCCGAGATTTCTTGACTCGTTAAATGCTAATTCCAAAACCTTTTTTGACCTTGGAGTAAACCCGATTTCTCCAACAACCACAGATCTACCCTGGCCGATGATTTTCTCTACTTCGGCTCTGGCCATTTCTAAATCAATACCCATTCCCTGCAGGGCTTTAGCGGCAATACCCTCACCCTCTCTAATCAGACCGAGCAGCAGGTGCTCGGTGCCTACATACGGATAATTCAGGCGCAGGGCTTCCTCCTGGGCCAGCATTAATACTTTTTGGGCCCTTTCCGTAAACCTTCCAAACATAAGGGAAACCTCCAAACTCTAGTTGATGTTTATTTTCGATAGTTTTTCTCTAATTATCTCCGCTCTTAGTGCATCAAGTTCTCCCGCATTTAGCGGGCGCCCTGCCTTTTTGATTAAAAATGCCGGCCGGGTGAGGATAATAAGTTCATTGATCTGGTCATAAGCCGGGGTTTTCAAAATACCCAGTTCCACACCCAACCTAAGGTCAGATACATTTTTTATAGCTTCCTGGGCAGTCATCACCCGGGCATAACTCATAACTCCAAAAGCCCGGTAAATCCTGTCCTCCAGGAAAGGTTTATTGTTCTTCAGGACAACCTTCCTCGTCGACCTCTCCTGGGATACGATCTGCCTCGTTACAGTGAGCAGGTTTGTGACGATTTCATCTTCAGTCTGGCCCATGGTTACCTGATTGGAGACCTGAAAGAGGTCGCCGTAAGCCTCAGTGCCTTCACCGTAATAACCACGGACTGCCAGGCCTAACTGTGAAATTGTATTGACCATGGCGCCCAGCTGTTTAGTCATGACCAGGCACGGTAAGTGGAGCATTACTGAAGCTCTAAGCCCGGTTCCCACGTTTGTGGGACAGGAGGTTAAATACCCTCTTTTCTCACAAAAACTGTAATTTAAGGTCTTTTCCAAAACATCATCGATTTTGTCTGCCAGCCTCCACGCTTCCTTAATCTGCAGGCCGGGCAGGAAGCACTGGATTCTGATATGGTCTTCTTCATTGACCATTATACTCAACGATTCGTCATGAGCGATTACAACCGCACGGTTTGCCGGGCTCTCTATATGCTGGGGGCTGACCAAGTGCTTTTCAACTAATATTTGCCTTTCTGTCTGGGATAATTCATTCAGGTCAATAAACTCCGTTTCGACTGGAAACTTTGCCCCCGCTTTCTCGGAAACAGCAAGCCTTACTGCATTTATGACGTGGTTCGCTTCCTCCTCAGACATAAAATGGGGGAAGGGGTACCCCTCAATATTCCTGGCCAGTCGTAATCGGGAACTAATCACTACATCATTGTCCGGCCCTGTCCCTTCCATCCATTTACTGCGGGCTTTGCCAATAGTATTTTCAACTGACATCACGCCACCCCCTAACCTAACTTGTTTTCGAGGCCGCGGATTTTGTCCCTGACTTCGGCGGCTTTTTCGTATTCTTCACTGGTAATGGCAGCCTGCAGTTCCCGTTTTAATTCCTCGATTTCCCGCCGCAGTTCAATAGTCCCCCCGGTCCTTTTCGGAATCTTGCCGGTGTGCCTAGGGTTCCCGTGTATCCGACGCAAGACCGGGTCGAGCTTATTTTCAAAAACATCGTAGCATGTGGGACATCCCAGTCTGCCCACCTGAGAAAACTGGGCATCGGTAAACCCGCACTTTTCACAACGATTTGGTTTAACCCCGGCATCACTTGAGGGGTCATTTTCAGTGTGGGGCGTGTTAAATAATTCAGCAAAAATACTCTGCAGCATCCACTTGGGGTCCAGCCCAAAACTGACGGAATTATCCACTTGGGCGCAAACCTCACACAGATGGGTTTCGGTTTTATTACCGTTTACAATCTTCGTCATATGAACTGCTGCCGGTCTTTTCTGGCATTTTTCACACAGCATAATTTAATGCCTCCTCTCACAATAAGGAGTCGGTTAATAAGAGTTGGTATTTCAATATATATTATACCACCTGTTTTTGTTCACCTACACTACCTTTTTATCAAAACCGAGCCCACCGTTCCTTTCAAGCAGGACTAAGGTGTCATGAGGTGCAGCCTCCCCCTTAATCACCATCCGGCTTAAAGGGGTTTCGACCTCCTGCCGGATCAGGCGTTTCAGAGGCCGAGCGCCGTAGGAAGGCTCATAACCCTTATCGGCAAGATAGTCGAGGGCCCCTTCCTGCCATTCGAATTTAATGCCTGAGCCTGCCTGAATTCGGACAGCCAGTTTTTCAAGCAGTAAGCCGGCAATTTTCCTCACCTGTTCCTGACTGAGGGCATGGAATACGACAACCTCGTCAACCCGGTTAAGGAACTCTGGGCGGAAATGCTGGCGAAGGATGCCCAAAACACTGGTTTTCATCTGTTCGAAATCTCCACCCCGCTCCTGGTGGGCCAGAATCTCCTGGCTGCCCAGGTTAGATGTCATGATAACCACTGTATTCCGGAAGTTAACAGTACGCCCCTGGCCGTCAGTCAGCCGCCCGTCATCCAATAACTGCAGCAGGACATTAAACACATCATGGTGGGCTTTTTCGATTTCATCCAGTAAAAGCACTGAATACGGTCTGCGCCTCACAGCCTCGGTAAGCTGGCCGCCTTCCTCATATCCGACATAGCCTGGCGGCGCGCCGATAAGCCGGGCTACCGTGTGCTTTTCCATATATTCGGACATATCCAGGCGCAAGATGCTGCGCTCATCATCAAAGAGGGCCTGGGCCAGGGCCTTGGCCAATTCCGTTTTACCTACGCCGGTAGGACCCAGGAAGATAAAACTGCCGATCGGCCGGTGCGGGTCTTTAATCCCCGCCCGGGCCCGGAGTACGGCATCAGCTACAGCGTTCACAGCTTCGTCCTGGCCAACTATGCGTTTGTGCAGTTCATCATCTAAGTGAATGAGCTTTTCTTTTTCCCCTTCCATTAACTTTCGGACAGGAATACCGGTCCAGCGGCTGACTACACTGGCGATGTCCTCTTCATCAACTTCTTCTTTCAGCATCATCCCGTGTTTCTGCTTATCAGCCAATATTTCTTCTTCCGCTCCCAGTCGGCGTTCCAGGTTATCCAAGCGGCTGTATTTTAACTCAGCCAGACGATTTAAGTCATACTCTCGTTCAGCCCGCTCCATTTCCTGGCGGGTTTCCTCGATTTCCTTCTTCAACTGCCTGACCCTGGAAATGGCCTGTTTTTCAACCTGCCATTGAGCCTTCATCCCGTCTGCTTCGCCCCTTAAGGCAGAAAGCTGTTCTTTAATTTTGTGCAGGCGATCCCCGGAAGCCTCGTCTTTTTCTTTACTTAAAGCGGCTTCCTCAATCTCCAGCTGCATAATACGCCGGGTTATCTCATCAAGCTCAGTGGGCATGCTGTCGATTTCCGTACGCAGGCGGGCTGCCGCTTCATCCATCAGGTCGATTGCTTTGTCAGGCAGAAAACGGTCAGAAATGTAACGGTCAGATAAAACAGCTGCCGCTACAATAGCCCGATCCTGAATGCGCACCCCATGGTGCACTTCATAGCGTTCTTTCAGCCCCCGCAGAATTGAAACAGTATCTTCCACCGATGGAGGATTAACAACTATCGGTTGAAACCGCCTCTCTAAGGCTGCGTCTTTTTCCACATGCCTGCGGTATTCGTCAAGAGTGGTTGCCCCAATGGTCCGCAGCTCCCCCCTGGCCAGCATCGGCTTCAGCAGGTTGCCGGCATCAACGGCGCCCTCTGCAGCCCCGGCCCCCACTACCGTATGGAGTTCATCGATAAACAGGATAACTCTGCCGTCTGACTGCTGTACCTCTTTGAGTACAGCTTTTAACCTTTCCTCAAATTCGCCCCGGTATTTGGCCCCGGCGATGAGAGAACCCATATCGAGGCCGATTAAACTTTTATCCTTCAGCCCCTCAGGCACGTCACCGGCCACAATCCGGCGGGCTAACCCTTCGACAATAGCGGTCTTGCCAACTCCCGGTTCACCAATTAAAACCGGGTTATTTTTCGTGCGCCGGGAAAGAATCTCAATCACCCGGCGGATTTCATCATCTCGGCCGATTACCGGATCGAGCTTGCCGTCCCTGGCCAGTTTGGTCAGGTCACGTCCGTAACGTTCGAGAGACTCGTAAGTCTCTTCCGGATTTTCACCGGTGACCCGCTGGTTGCCCCTTACGGCCCGCAAGGAGTTGAGCATAGCTTCCCGCGATAAACCCGCCTGTTTAAGCAAATTCTTGGTCTCCGGTTCACTCTCTTCCAAAAGCGCCAGGATGAGGTGCTCAACACTGACATAATCATCTTTCATGTCCCGGGCTTCCTTCTCGGCCCTGGCCAAGACACGCGCCAAAGAGGTACCAAGGTGTAAGGCGCCTTCATAGCCTGTCACAACCGGTATCTTTTTAAGCAGTTCTTCTGCCAGTTCGGCGAGCACCCTAACGCTCACTCCTGCGTGCTCCAGAATACGGGGGGCCATCCCCCCCTCCTGGTTCATTAAAGCTGACAGCAGGTGTTTGCCGGTAACTTCCTGGTGATGCCTCTCCGCCGCAAGCTGCTGTGCTGCAGATAAGGCTTCCCTTGATTTCTGTGTATAGCGGTTTATATCCATATCCCAACCCCGGAAGGCCTTTATTCCACCGGGGTGCTCACCTCCTTTTTAATCTCTCGATTTCTTCCTGAAGTAATTCAATCTTATCCAGCAAATCAAGAATAATGGCCGCCCCCGGTACATTTACCCCTAAGCCGCGGCGCAGCCGCATCAGTTTCCGGATGCGCTGGACCTGGGCCGCAGGTATATGCCCGCTGCTGATCTCGATAATGCCTAATTCAGCCAATTTGTACGCAACATCGGGGTGTATTTCCAGGGTGCGTACATCAACCCATGTGTCATCATCATTTAGTGAGAGGGTGTGGCGGTAGATTTGCAGGTAGTATTTTTTCACTGCCTTACACCCCTTTCTTCAATCCGGCCAACTGCCGGTAAAGTTGTTCCTCTTCGGCCGTAAGATTCTCCGGAATGTCAATCCTGATACGTACATACTCGTCACCGCGTCCTTGTTTACCGGGTAATCCTTTGCCCCGTAAACGCAGACGCTTCCCGCCACGGGTCCTCGGCGGGACTTTCACTGTTACCGGTCCGTCCAAAGTCGGGGCCGTAACCTGATCCCCCATGACAGCCTGTTCCGGCCGTAAGATTATTTCTGTTTCCAGGTCGTCACTCGTAACCTTAAAAACCGGATGAGGCAGTATATTAATTTTTAAGTAGAGGTCGCCCCGCGCACCCCCTTGAATCCCTTCACCACCCTGGCCTTTCAGCCGGATGCGGCTGCCGTCATGTACACCAGGCGGAATCTTCACTGATAATGACCTCCCGCCGGCAACCTGACCGGTACCTCCGCAGCGGCTGCAGAAGGCGTTGTAATCGTGGCCGGTGCCCCCGCAGAGAGAACAGATTTCCCTCGTAGTCAGCTGCAGGGCCTTTTCGCCCCCCCGGTAAGCCTCTTCGAGAGTGATTTCCAACTCGGTTTCCGCGTCCTGCCCACGCACCGAACCTCCGCGTGAGCTTTTCCGGGCTGTCCGACCAAAGAGGTCCCCACTCCCAAAAAGAGTCTCAAAAAATTCGCTAAACCCTCCTGCTCCCGCCCCGGAACTGGAATAAAAGCGGACCCCGTCCATATCAGGGGGAGGCCTAAAGTCCTGACCATCCTGCCAATTAGCTCCCAGCGTGTCATATTTAGCGCGTTTTTCGGGGTCACTTAGGACCTCATAGGCCTCATTAATCCGCTTAAACTTTTCTTCAGCTGCTGCTTTTTCCTTTTCCCTGTGGAGGTCCGGGTGCCACTTGCGGGCCATCTTACGATAGGCCGTCTTAATCTCTTTTTCGGTGGCCTCCCGGCCTATCCCTAAGGTTTCATAATAGTCGTGGTAAGCAACACTCATCGGTCCAATCACCTGCCTTTTATCCGTTTGGGACGAAGCCGGGCGGATAACGCCCGGCTTCGTCAGGCGTTTTATCTTATTTCAGGAAATCTATTTCTCTTCAAATTCAGCATCTAAGACATCATCACCAACCGGTGACCGGGCAGCTCCTCAGGTACTGCCGCTGTGCGCGTTGGCCGCCCCTGCGGTTTTCCGGTAAGCCTCCTGAGACAAGTTGTGGGCGGCCTGCTGCAGGTCACTCTTTTGTGTATTAATGCGGTCAATCGGCGCATTTTCCCGCAAAGATGCCTTCAGCTCATCGAGCAGCTGCTCGATACGCGCTTTTTCATGCACCGGTACTTTTTCACCCAGATCTTTAATCTGCCTTTCTACCTGATAGACCAAGGTATCGGCCTCATTGCGCTGCTCCACTTCCTGGCGGCGCTTTTTATCTTCCGTAGCGTTAGCCTCGGCTTCCCGCACCATGCGGTCAATTTCCGATTTATCTAGAGTGGTTGAACCGCTAATTGTAATCGTCTGTTCCTTACCTGTGGCCTTGTCCCGCGCGCCTACTTTGAGAATACCGTTAGCATCAATATCAAATGATACTTCAATCTGAGGGACACCGCGAGGCGCCATCGGAATTCCATCCAGTTTGAACTGGCCGAGAGAACGGTTATCCCGCGCCATTTCCCGCTCCCCCTGCAGGACATGAATATCGACAGATACCTGATTGTCCTCTGGGGTGCTGAAAATCTCACTGCGCCGTACCGGGACAGTGGTATTGCGCTCGATTATCTTCGTCATTACCCCACCCATGGTTTCTACACCTAAAGACAGCGGGGTCACATCAAGCAGCAGGACATCCTTTACTTCCCCGGCCAGAACACCTCCCTGGATAGCTGCCCCGCAGGCCACCACTTCATCAGGATTAACGCCCTGATTTGGGTCCTTACCCCCGGTTAGCTGGCGGACAAGGTTTTGGACAGCCGGGATACGGGTCGAACCTCCCACCAGGATTACTTCATCAATATCCTTTTCTGTCAACCTGGCATCTGCTAAGGCTGCTTGAACCGGGCCGCGGCAGCGTTCCACCAGGTGGTGGGTAATGTCATCAAATTTCGCTCTGGTCAGCTTCATATCGAGGTGCTTGGGCCCACCTGCGTCTGCTGTAATAAACGGTAGGTTAATCAGGGTTTCCATAGTAGTGGAAAGTTCCATCTTAGCCTTTTCGGCAGCCTCGGTCAGCCGTTGCAGCGCCTGTTTGTCTGTCCGCAGGTCAATGCCGAAGTCTTTCTTAAACTCCTCGGCCATCCAATCCACAACAGTTTTATCAAAATTATCCCCGCCAAGGTGAGTGTCGCCATTAGTCGATTTAACCTCAAACACCCCGTCACCGACTTCCATGACTGATACATCAAAGGTCCCTCCACCAAGGTCAAAAACCATGATGGTCTGGTTAGTTTTTTTATCAAGTCCGTAGGCTAGGGCAGCTGCTGTAGGTTCATTAATAATCCGCAGGACATTAAGACCGGCGATCTTACCGGCATCCTTCGTAGCCTGGCGCTGAGCGTCATTGAAGTAAGCCGGAACGGTGATTATCGCATCAGTTACCTTTTCACCAAGAAACTTGGAAGCATCATCCACAAGTTTACGCAGGATCAGGGCCGAAATTTCTTCCGCCCCATACAGCTTGCCGCGGATATCAAACCTTACCGCGTCATTTGGACCTGATACAACCTTATAAGGCACCAAGGTCCGTTCATCAACCACCTCGGAATGACGGCGGCCGATAAACCGTTTTACGGAGTACAAGGTGTTTTCGGGATTTAATACCGATTGGCGTCTGGCCACCTGCCCAACTAATCTTTCCCCATCTTCTTTAAATGCGACCACAGAAGGTGTGGTCCTTGAACCTTCGGTGTTGACTATAACGGTGGGTTTACCACCTTCCATCACAGCTACGACAGAGTTCGTTGTACCTAAATCAATTCCTACTGTTTTAGCCATAGTTAAAACCTCCCTTTACTTTAGTAATATAAACAATCCCTCGTCAACAGCTCCCGACGGTTGTATATCAAGGGATTATTTGTCGTGTCTTAACAATACCATTAACATAGCTTTAAAGATTGCAGCTCTTTGTCGGCCACTGCCCTGGACCCCATTGTTGGGAGTCGTCACTTCAAGTACGTTTTCCATCAGATGAGCTTCCCGTTTTGTAATCAACTCCTCGTCATAAAGGTATTTGATCAGGTTGATACATTCCCCTAACGAGATTTCGTCACCGATTTTTTCATATATAATGTCAAGTATGTCTTCCGATTCATCCAGAGAAACCCTGATTACGCGGATAAAACCTCCTCCACCGCGCCGGGTTTCAATAATATAACCCCGGTTAAAAGAAAACCGCGTATTTAGAACATAGCTAATCTGAGAAGGCACACACTGAAACTTTTCCGCCAGTTCACTGCGGCGCATTACAACGATGCCTCCATTGCTGCGGCTTAACCTGGCTTTGATATATTCTTCAATGATATCGGCGATATTTGGCATAGTTAACTTTCCCCCTGCTTTCTGACCTTCCCTGACCTTTGTATATATTATATACCTTTTTTAACCACTTTAATCAAGCACGATTTTCGCCCATTATTCTATTTCATCTGCCCTTACTGTAAATTATGGTTGGATACCACTCTTCCCCGCCCCGTTTCTCTTATTATCACCCTTATTCGGTTCTGTGGAAAACATACAGGCTTGTAACTTCATGCTTTGGTCAGGAGTCATAATCCTTATTCCTGACCTTTAGACCTACTTTGACCTTCTTCAACGTTTTGGAAGAAATATTCTCTTCAATTGAACAGGCTTCTGTGGTAAAATGTACATGCGTTCGCTTTAAATGAAGTATTTCCCGATTTGATGACATCTCTACCATGTAAACTAGTTTTAACGGAAAAGAGGGAGTAATATGCTGCAATTATTTCAAAAAGACTTAATTTTCCTGCACGCTCCCAGCGTCTACGATTTTCGAAAGGATACCATTATGTTTGGACCAATCAGTGATGTGGTCCCTTCTTCACCCACTTTCGAAATGTATCCGGTTGGAATTACAAGTATTGCCGAAACACTGGAACAAAACGGGTTCAATGTGCAGATTGTAAATGTGGCTTACCGGATGCTGCGGGATAAGGATTACGACCCTGAAAAGGTTATCGCAGCGATGCATCCCAAAGCCTTTGGCATAGACCTGCATTGGCTTCCGCACGCTCATGGGAGTATTGAACTGGCCAAAATCTGCAAAAAACATCACCCGGAAATCCCGGTTATCTTCGGGGGACTATCAGCATCATATTATCACGAGGAGCTAATCTCATACCCATTCGTTGACTTTGTTGTCAGGGGAGACAGTACCGAAGAACCTATGCTACAGCTTATGCAGGCTGTTAAATATAATTGGCCTCTGGAAAGAATACCGAACCTCACCTGGAAGAAAAGTGACGGTTCACCGGTCATCAACCCTCTAACCCATGTCCCCGAAAATATCGACTATGTTTCCGTACCCTGTTACAGTTACGTTATCCGCTCTGTATTCAAATATGCCAACTTACAGAATACAATACCCTATCTTGATTGGCTGAAATATCCCATCACAGCGCTTCTGACAGCCCGGGGATGTACACAGAACTGCTCGATCTGCGGCGGTTCGAAGTTTGCATATAAAAACATCTGCAACCGGGACAAGCCCGCTTATCGCTCACCTCAGTCCCTGATTGAAGATATCAGGTTAATTGAGAAACTGGGCCGGGCGCCCATCTTTGTGCTGCACGACCTGAGGCAGGCAGGCCAAGCCTACGTTGATGAGTTTTTCAGTTTGTTAAAGAAGGAGAAAATTAAAAACGAATTAGTCATCGAACTTTTTTGGGAAGCTGATGACAGTTATTTTTCTAAAATTGCCGATGCGGTGCCCAAGTTCAGCCTGGAAATGACCCTGGAAACGCACGTGGAGTCTATCCGGGTCATGAACGGAAAGTTTGCCTGCACTAACGAACAGGTTGAAAACACGATTGCCTCCGCTTTTAAATACGGCTGCCGGAAAATAGATATCTTCTTTATGACCGGTATTCCCAAACAGAAATACAGTCAGGCGGTGGAGTGTGTTGATTACTGCCGTCATTTACTGGAGAAATTTGAAGGAGATAAGAGGCTGGCTCTGTTTGTGGCCCCGCTGGCCCCATTTCTCGACCCGGGGTGCCTGGCCTGGGAATTCCCAGAAAAATACGGTTATAAGAGGTTCTATCATACCCTCGAAGACCACCGGCAGGCCCTCACCAACCCGAGCTGGAAGCATGTCTTAAGCTATGAAACAGATAGTATGACGAGGGACGAAATTGTGCAGTCAACTTATGAAGCCGCCCTTAAACTCAATGCCCTTAAGCATGAATTCAAACTCATCGATGAAGACCTTTACCGGCAAATTGAATTTAGAATAAAAAGCGCTCAGCAGGTAATCGAAGAAATCGACTCTATAATGGAAATCAGTGATGAAGGAAATAGAAGAAAGGCCTTGGGGGAACTAAAAAACAAGGTCGAACAGATTAACCGTCATACAATTTGCGGTAAAGACGAATTAAAATGGCCCATCAGCCAGCGTTACAGCAGTATAGTTTCCTTAACCTCGGTATTTGTTAACTTACTCTTCACAGAACTCAGGCTGCTTTCCCAACGAGTTAAACTCCTCGTTGTAGGCCCCAAGACACAGCCTTTGAGATATCCGGAAGCAAAATCAAATAATCTGCCTAGATAGTGGAGGGAATTTCATGTTCCGCAAAGATCTTGTCTTCTTACACCCACCTAGCGTCTACGATTTTAGAAAAGACACTATCATGTTTGGACCAATCAGTGATGTGGTCCCGTCTTCGCCCACTTTTGAAATGTACCCTGTGGGCATAACAAGTATTGCTGACACGCTTGAACAAAGCGGTTATAATGTGCAGATAATAAATCTGGCCTACCAGATGTTAAGAAAACCCGGCTATGACGTGGAAAAGGTCATTGCCGGCCTTAACCCCAGGATGTTTGCCATCGACCTGCACTGGCTTCCCCATGCCCATGGGAGTGTAGAAATAGCTAAAATTATAAAAAAATACCACCCCGATACCCCGGTGGTTTTTGGCGGGCTTTCGGCCTCGTATTATCATGAGGAATTGGCCGGGTTCCCCTGGGTTGATTATGTAATCAGGGGAGATTCCACGGAAGAAGTCGTCAGACAGCTCATTGCAGCTATTCGGAAACGGCGCCCGGTTGACAGCATCCCTAATTTAACGTGGAAAAAGTCAGACGGTCAGATTGTTGTCAACCCTCTGACCTACGTACCTGATAACATGGACTACACTGCTATACCGAGCTACAAGTATGTAGTCCGGTCTGTATTCAAATACGCAAATTTACACAATACCATCCCCTATCTGGAATGGTTAAAATACCCCGTTACGGCCCTTCTCGCTTCCCGCGGCTGCACCCAGAACTGCTCAATCTGCGGCGGGTCGCAGGCCGCTTACAAAAAAATATGCAACCGGGATAAGCCGGCTTTCCGGTCACCTAAGGTTTTAATTGAGGATATCCTGTTCCTGCAAAAGCTTGGGCAGGCGCCTATCTTTATCCTTAATGATTTCCGCATGGCCGGACCGGAGTTTACCGAGGAATTTTTAAGCCTTCTGGAAAAAGAAAACATCAAAAACGAACTCGTGTTTGAACTCTTCTTCCCCGCCGGGGACGAATTCTTTGGCCGTCTGGCCGAAGCGGTACCCAGGTACAGTATTGAAATTACGCTGGAGTCGCACATAGAAAGAATCCGCAAGTTCAATGGCAAGCTGCCTGTAAGCAATGAGAAGATTGAACAGACTCTCGAATCGGCGCTTAAACATAAATGCCGGAAAATAGATATCTTTTTTATGACCGGGATTCCCAAGCAGTCTTTTGAAGATGCCGTTTCAGCGGCAGATTACTGTAGGCATCTGCTGGAGATGTTTCCCGGTGAAACCCGGTTGTGTTTCTTTATCGCGCCCCTGGCGCCCTTCCTGGACCCCGGCTGCCTAGCCTTCGAAAACCCGGAAAAATTCGGCTACAAACAGTTCTACCGGACCCTGGAGGAACACCGACAGGGACTCCGGCAGCCGAGTTGGAAATACATCCTAAGTTATGAGACAGACTCCATGACGAGGGATGAAATCGTCGAAGCAACCTACGAATCTGCCTTGAGGTTAAATAAGCTGAAAAAGGAATTCGGATTGATCGATGAGCCTCTGTATGCCGATATAGAGTACCGGATTAATATGGCCCGCGATATCATCCACGAAATTGATGATATCTTGAAACTTCCGGAATCCGAACAAAAGGAAAAAATGCTGCAAATGCGCAAGAAGGTAGAAACCGTAAATAAAGCAACTATCTGCGGTAATGACGAGCTAAAATGGCCGGTCAGCGAACGGTTCGGCAATATCTTCCCACTCTTTAAGGTTTTGGTTGGCCTCTTCTTTAAGGAATGGGCCCTGCTGTTTCACAGGATACGCCTGAACCTAACAGACAAAGACTTCCGGGCAATTAAATAATACTCTTAAATTTAATAATCGAGAGTTTGCGGAAGCAAACTCTTCCGAGTCCCCATTTTGTTACCGGAACTCAACCCCTCGGAGCCCGTAGGGCGGAGAGAAAAAGAAAAGCGGATGTCGATATGACGTCTGCTTTGTTTTATTTCAAGTTCGTAAATCGGCGGAATTATCTTCCTCCCCATAATGGAGCCGATGCAGCACTATGAGCCAGTTGTACAGATACACCGGGGTGATAAAGTGTTTTCGCACATGTTCCTTCCCGCTGAGGCCGAGTTTTTGGGCTAACCCGCAATCGTTCAACAGCCGTTTTAAGCACTGCACAAGTTCATCCGGTGTACCGGCCAGGAGGCCTGTTTCTTCATTTAGAACCTGCCTGCGAATACCCCCGACCGGAGTTGCCACAACCGGTTTGGCCTTCCACAGGGCCTCAGTTACGGTGAGGCCGAAACCCTCCCGGACCGAATTCTGCACAATGATATCAGCCGCCCGCTGCAGGACGTTGATCTCCAAATTGCTGGTGGGGGCTAAGTTTAAAACCTTGATGTGCGGATTGTTATTCACCATAACTAAAAGCTCTTCCAACACCGTCTGGCCTTCGGGGTCATCATCGGCAGCGCCGCCCGCCAGAATCAAGCGGCACGGTATTTCTTTGGCTACCTCAAGAAAGGCTTGAACCACCCCAAACGGATTTTTCAAGCGGTCAAACCTGGATACCTGCAGGATTACCGGCAGATCCCTGCTGATCTCTAGTTTGGCTAACACTTCCTGTTCTTCACCGGCTGTCACCTCCCGGTTTTTTTCGTTTAACGGGTCGATTGCCGGGGGCAGGAAAAACTGGCGGTGGCCAAGGTTTTTGGCATATTCGGCCAAATGGTAAATTGCCGCATCGCAGTGTCCGGCATAGCCGCTTAAAAACTCCCACAGCCGGGCATCCACCCGCACCGGGTCAATGTGGCAGTACCAGATCCATTTACCCTGATGACCGGAACGGCGTTCCGTCAGGCCGAGCGGCTGCTGATCGTGGAGGACCACAAAATCCGCATCCGGGACTACAATGTCGAGGTTAGCACGGGCCGTTGTCCGGTAGATATCGATCATTTCAGGGGTGAGGTTCAATTTTCCACCGTGAAAAGCATTGTGAAAAGATTTGGTGACCTCAAAAAATTTGGCATCGGCCTTTATCACATCCCAGCGGGCGTTTAGGCCCACAGAGCACATTATTGATTTCAGGCTGAGCAAAATTTCGGCTACCCCGCCGCCTATATAAGTTGAGTTGATATGCTGCACTGTAATTCCCTTTAAGCCGGCAGCTAAACTCTGAATTTTGTCCAACAGTTCCGGCTCTGCGAATGGGGTATAACTTTCCAGAGGACTGCGGTGTATTAGGTCAGTGGTCCGGTCATTTGTCAATATTCACACCTCATAGATAATATTTTCAGTAACTTGAGAACCTCTTTGGGCTCTCTCAGCCGCAAACTTGCTGATGTAAGTTTATCAACTTCGGAAACCAGGACCCCGGTTCCCCGGTTCCGGATTGCTTTAAATGCATCCTCATCAGTCAAGTCGTCACCAATATAAATCGGGTAATGTTGAGGGTGCAGGCCCATCAAACGTTGAACAACCTGTCCTTTGTTAACAGACCGGGGGCGGATTTCCAGCACTTTTTTACCAGGCAGCAGTTCCAGGTCGTTTTCCTGCAACAGTTTTCGCACTGCTGCCGAAAATTCAGCTAAAACCCGTAGGGCTGCAGACGGCTCTGCCAACCTGTAATGCATGGCAACAGCTGTTTTCTTATGCTCCAGGAAGATTCCCGGCCAACTGCCGATGCATTCCTGCCCTAATTGAGCAACTCTGTTCAGAACAGGGGCCAAGCTTACATGGTCAATCACAGTATAACTTTCCCCGTTTGGGTAAGCGTATTCTGCCCCATGACAGCCAACTAGGTAGATGCCTTCTACATAGAGCATATTCCTTAAATCATCGATATCCCGGCCGCTGACAACAGCAAGGGTTAACCACGGCTGCCTGGCTGCCCTTTTCACGGCCCTCAGCAAACCGGGACCGGCTTTGGCCAGGCCGGGTGTTTCCTTAATCGGCGCCATTGTACCGTCGTAATCCATCATCAGCAGCAGCTCGGGATGCTTATACGATAGGCCGGACAGCCGCTCCAGCGCTCCGGCTGGCCTTGCCGCTAATTGGCTCAAGTGCTATCACCTCCGATAAAACAGATACCGGCTCTTTGGTCAACCCGAGGTCACCCAGCCAAGCCTGCCTGATTTTTTTCCACCACCAAAAAACATCCTGCTCTTTAACTGTCTTGCTCAGCATAGTCATGCGGTATTTTTTCTCGGCCGGCGGCATTCTCAAGCCAGCAGCAATCTGGTCAGCCACTTCCCCGGGGTTATACGGATTGGCCATCAAGGCCTGCTTCAACTGTTCTGCTGCCCCGGCAAAAGGGCTCAAAAGCAGAACTCCACGGCCACCGGATTTGACAGCCACATATTCTTTGGCCACCAAGTTGAGGCCGTCTTTCAACGGTGTTACCAGAGCCATATCTGCCGCCAGGTAATTGGCCACCAGTTCTTCTCTGGGAAGAGCTTTAAACAGGTACCTGACCGGCACATTATAATTCTCCGTAAACCTCCCGTTAATCCGCCCAACCGTTTCTTCAATCTGCCGTTTAAGGCTGGCGTAGGCCGGTACATCAATCCGGCTGGGAACGGCTATTTGGACAAAGGTTAGTTTACCCCTGTATTCCGGATAATTCTCCAGCAGCCACTCTACAGCTTGTAAACGCTCTGGGATGCCTTTGGTATAATCAAGGCGGTCAACACCAAGGATCAGGTATTCTCCCCCTATATTATTTCTGATTTGCACCGCTTTTCTAATGACTTCGCGATCGGCCGATATTCGTTCAAATTCACGCCAGTCAATACCGATCGGCGCCGCTACAGCTTTTACTATGCGGCCTGCCCACAAGATTGAGCCGGTCAAATAATCTACCTGAGCTCCAATTGCAGCAGCACTCTGTAAAAAATTAAGCACGTACTTATCAGTATGAAAAGCAACCACTTCACATGCCAACAGTCCCTTGAGTATTTCTTCCGCCCACGGCATAACCGTAAATATTTCCGCCGGAGGGAAAGGTATGTGCCAGAACAGGGAAATGCGCATAAGAGGATTGTGCCTGCGCAAATAATTGGGCAGTAAAGCCAGGTGGTAGTCATGTACCCAAATCAATGGCTGGGGATTATGCAGATTCAAAATCACTTTGGCATATTTTTCGTTTACCCGCTGATAAGCCTGCCAGAAGTCCTCCCGGAACACCGATTTATCAATGAAATTATGGCACAAAGGCCATAAACAGCTGTTGGCAAATCCGTCATAAAACAGGGCGGCTTCCCGCTCCGTCAGCATTACTTCCTGAAAAACGCACATATTATCACTCTCCGGCAGGGGTAATAATAAACCTGTGGTCTCGTCTTCCCGGCCGTATCTACCGCCCCAGGCAATCCAAGTCCCGCCTTCATTTCTAAGCACAGGCTCGACAGCAGATACCAACCCGCTAACTGAAGATACCGCCTGAATACCCTGGGAAGAGTCTTTAAACGTATATGCCCCTCTGTTGGAGACAACTGTTATAGAACTATTTATTTTACTGGTAAGAGGTTTTATCGAACCCAATGGTTACACCTCGCTTTTTTCGAAAATTACCTTTACATTCCCCTCCGTTTCCATTATAATGCAGTATGTTTTATTCCGGTGTCTGGTAAACTCAAGCATTGCACTGCCCGTACCGGCCCGGACGTTTTCCAGGCGCACGGTTCGGAGAAACTCGGGCACATGTGGATCACTGATATGGATCTCATTGCCACGGCACTTGATACCCAACAGGGCCCGCAGGAGCAGGAATATACTGCCTACTGACCAGGCCTGCGGGTCACAGGCGATGGGGTATTTAACCGGCCTCATTTTCTCCCGCTTGGTAAAACCGCAGAACAGCTCCGGCAGCCGTAAATAGTTGAAATTCTGGGCAGCCCCGAAGAGGCTTTCCGCAATTTCTTTAAGTTGTTTGACACGACCGGCTCTGCGCATCCCGTAACCTATGATAGCGTTGTCATGAGGCCAAACAGTGCCGTTGTGGTAACTCATTGGATTGTAGGCGGTTTCTTCCGCGCTCATAGTGCGTATACCCCACCCGGAAAAAAGGTCGGGCCGCATTAGCCGCTCAACCACCCGGTGGGCCTGTTGGTCTGACAATATACCTGAGAAAAGACAGTGTCCAGGGTTAGAAACAACTGTCTTGATAGCCTTTTTCCGGCCATCCAGGGCATAAACCAGGAATCCCCGGTTCTCCAGCCAGAAATCCTGGTGAAACTGTTTCTGCAATTTTTCAGCCTTTTGCTTGAATACCACAGCTTTCTGCGGCTCGCCCATCAGCTCATACAAGGCCGCCGCATCGTTTAAGGCTCTGTAATAATAGCCCTGCACTTCCACCAAAGCTATAGGCCCGGCAGGGATGCTCCCGTCAAGGTCAACAACCCCATCCCAGGAATCTTTCCAGCCCTGGTTGGACAGCCCCTTTTTAGATTGGCACTGGTATTCTATATACCCGTCTTTATCGATGTCACCATATTCTTCACACCACTGCAGGGCCTTCGCCAGCGGGGCAGCCATTTCCAGCAGGAATGGCTTGTCGCCGGTCCACCTTATGTAGTCGGCCAGCAGGATAATAAACCAGAGCGTGGAATCCACTGACCCGTAATAGGGGGTGTGCGGTACTTCCCCAACTGCGGCCATTTCGCCAAATCTTATTTCGTGCATGATTTTGCCGGGCTGTTCATCCCGCCAGGAGTTGACCTCCCGGCCCTGATATTTAGCCAGAAAACTCAGGGTTTCCTTGGCGATGCCGGGATTTAACAGCAAGGTCTCCCAGGCTGTAATCAGGGAATCGCGGCCGAACGGGGCGGCAAACCACGGAATGCCCGCTTCCAGGATGGTCCCTTTGTCCGGATAAGTGCTCCTTAAAGCCCTCAAATCAGTGACAGCCCCGCGGATCATATAGTCAAAAGACTCATTGTCCGAAGATATCTTCAGGCATTTGTCTTTCCACCCCTGGTAATCGTTACTTAAGTACTCGGCGGCTTCCTTAAACCCTAGGTCACTCTTGATTGCCCTGTTATGATTGCTCATTTTCTCAATCTGCGGGGTTACTCTCAAGTAAAAGTAGTGCTTCTTTTTGGGTTCCAGCTTCAAACTATATTCAATATGAACAAATGGATCATCTTCAATAATCCTGGTCGGCGCCGGCGAAAACCTTATTTCAGTTGACCGCCTAATATTGTCTGTACCTATATAGCTTAAAATAACCCCGTGCCTGTGGATAACCGGCTTCTGCAGTTCTCCCCGCCGACTGCGGGCCATCCCCCTGACTTCAAAGATATCGAAAAAATCAGCCCCCAGTTTAAGGCGCAGATTAAGCTGCAGGGGACAGGGTAAGAAGTTGACCAGCCGGATACGCTGGTAAAACCCATCCTCAATCATCCGTAACAGCCGCAGGTGAATTGTCTGCAGCGGGACCAACTGGCCGTCTTTGGTGAACTCCCGGTTAGTCATTTCCACCTGGGCAAAGTGGCTGTCCCGCAGCGCCCGGGAAAGAAAAACCGGTTCCGCATCATTTAGTCTTAACTCCAGACAGCTCAAAAACCGGGTATCGGCATAATAAAGGCCCAGACCGCCCATGTCCTGACAGGGGATTTCTCCACCCGGCAAAGAATTCATGAACATGCGGCCTTCTTTAATTATTTCCACACTCCCCCGGATATCGCCGGGAGAGATCCGAAATTCGTCCTGCAAATTTACATTACAAACATCCATATTCTGCCCCCTTTAAGCCAGCAGCTGGCGACCGGCATCCTTTTTGCCTGCTCCTGTTTTGGTATTCTGATATACCGCTAAAGTAGCTGCTGTCATAATGTCTTTAGTCCAGTATTTTTCGACCATACTGCGGCCCTGCTTACCCATCCGGCAGCACAGGCGGGGAGACCTCAACAGTTGGCCGCACCTTTCGGCTAACTCCGCGGCACTGCCCATTTTGACTACAAAACCGTTTACGCCGTTTTGAATAACTTCCGGCATGCCTCCGGCCTTGCTGACTACAATGGGTTTTTCTGTAGCCATACTTTCCAACATAACTAAGCCGAACGGTTCTTCGAAACATGAAGGATAAACACAGAGGTCAGATACTTTGTACAGTATAGGCATTTCATGCCAGTCAAAAAGTCGGGCATAGACGTTGGGCCGTAAACCCAGTTCGTCGATTAAACCCATTATTTTGGCCACGTGCTTCTGCTGGTGGGCGCCCCAGTCTACAGTCTGGCCTGTCCCTGCCAGGACAAGCAAAACATTCGGGAATTCTTCCTTTATTATTTTTAGTGCCTTCACACTGATGTGACAACCTTTATCCAAACTCATCCTGGCCGGATGGAAAATAACCTGCCGACCCCGAAAATTCGAATACAGAGCGGCAATTTCTTTTTTCTCACAGGCGGAGACCGGACTAAATCTGTTCAGATCAATGCCATGATGGACAACTGTGATTGTTTTCTTATCATAGCCGACTTGCCCCAGCTGCTGTTTAATATAGTCACTGACAGCAATCACGGCATCCCAATAATGCGCTCGGGAGTTCATCTCCTGCCAGGTTTTATCCGCTTCTGCCCACACGTTATGGGCCGTTAAAACCAAAGGAATCCCTTTGTCCTGTTTGATTTCATATAAAATATCAGCATGCAACGGGCTGAAATAATGCATGTTATGCGCATGTATAATATCTGGTTTTGTTTTATCAATAAACTGCTCGATTTGTTTGCGTATTTTCCCGGCTTGAGCTGCAATATTCTGAGGGTCTAAGCTGTTTAAGTCCATTAAAGGAGTTCTCTTGATGTACATTTCCTCATACCTGTCTTCTTCCTCCAACCCCTCTACCGCGCCAGTTAAAAGACTCACCCGGCAGTTGTTTTTGATTAATTCCGGACCCAGCATAGCCAGATGGCTTTCCACGCCGCCGATAACGGGCGGAAAAGCCCAATGTATTTGAGCAATGTTCATCAATCCGATCCCTCCTGATTCTTATTTATCCAACTAAAAGATATTTTGTGTTTTGTTCCCACCCCCCCAATACTAAATAAAGATTATTAACGGGAGACGAACGTCTCCCGTTAATAATCTTTATTTAAAAAACTGTACATACACAGAATTAAATAAGCTAAAAACACTATTATTCATTTCAAACAAATACATTATTATTTGAGAGACCTTATATAGACAAAACCGTTATTACTATATTCCGGTATTTGTCTTATATCCGCGATTAATTTACCCCGCTGCCACATTATTGTGGTATTGTTTATTTTTACATTATTTTTTTCTGGTTGTATTTTTTTCCAGCTTCCTGTGCTTATAATTATATTGGTAAAATATACTTCTAGCAATAAATAATCCGTGAAATGCAGGAAACAAGCTGTCAATGGTTTCTGGGGTAAACTCTTCCGAGCCCGCAGGGCAGAGAGACAAAAAAGCAGATGTCGATATGACATCTGCTTTATTTTTTATATGGCTCCCCGGGCAGGACTCGAACCTGCAACCTACCGGTTAACAGCCGGGCGCTCTACCATTGAGCTACCGAGGAATATTCAACAAAATGTATCTTATCATAATTTAGTTTACATTGCAAGAGGTAGATCAAACGGCCTTCACAAAGCAGCTGATGGTACTTGGACCGTGGCATTCGGTCGGTGTTCACTCAAATAAAAGAAGAACTACTTGTTTTCACAAGTGGTTCTTCATATTATATCCGGCAACGACATACTCTCTTTACTCCATTTTATTTCTTGTCCATGCTGGATTCCGCCGACAATCGAGAACAGCGTATACAAGTGCTGTGTCGTTTTCAACACGATAATAAACAGCAAAAGGAAACCTTTTTGATAGCAAACGATGATATTTCTCAAAATGTATGAGGCTGCACTAATCAAATGAAATCAGCGGCGCAGTCTCACCGCGTCCGCTGGAATGGAATCTAGGATATTTTTCAGCCCTGTCTTTCTCTTATCTCCTTGATACGACCTTTCCAGTATCTCGGCCGCCTTTTCTGGTGGGCAACAGCAACGATAACAATTAATTCTGACTCCACAGCGTATAACAGGCTGTATGGGAAATGATTAAGTACCTTTCTCCGTATGCCACTGCCAACCGGCACCACAGCATAAGCGTTCTCGGTGATGAACGTGATGGCCTTCCGAACCCCGGCAACAAATGTAAGACCGAGCCCAGCCGCTTCGTTCTCGTAATATCTGACTGCCTCGCGGAACTCTTCTTCAGCTTCGGGAAAGAACTCGGATTTCATGATGAGATGTCAGCAATAACCCGATGGAATACCTCGTCGGCCGGAATGCCTTTGACCTTACCCTCTCGAAAGTCCTGAAGGCGGCGCTCTGCTTCCAATAGCCAGATTCGCTCTACCTCAGACTCTGATGGTTCATCCAGGCTAAGCAGCAGCCTGCCCACCAATTTCGCGCGTTCTTCTAAGTTAAGCTTCATCGCAATATTCATTATCTCTTCTAGTTTCTCCGACATAACTTTGGGCTCCTTTCATGGCTTTATCCCAATCCATAAATTCGTCATCACCATTTTTTATCAATTGCAGTGTCTGGCATGTTAAGGCTTTTCAATAAGGAATCTGCAATAAGCGCCCTCTCTTCGACTGGAAGAGACAGGGCTTCATCGATAAGCTTTTTAGTGGTAGGCATAATGCACCTCTATATTCTAACAGTGATTATTCATTATTTAGCTATTATTAGTCACAGTATATAATCAACAAAAATGGTTGTCAAGGACCCATCTAACGCCAAGTGCTATGCTTTCGGAGAGCCAAGAGAACGACTGCAACATAACGACACGGCTCAACGGTTTGCCTGGACCGAAGCAGAAGGCCAATCCGACTGCCAGCGTTTGTTCTACGCCTGGATATTAACCATGCGGAAATCCGAGACACTCTTATAGCCCTCGTGCCGCAATGACAAGGCGAAGTCCTGCGGACTCCCTCCCGCGTCTATTTGAGCTTGTCTTGCAGCGGCCAGGTGTTTCTCGGCCATGGAAGTAGCCACGTCCTGATCCTCGACTACGGCATCTGGTTTCACGAGGCACAGATGCTCCGCCCATGAGTCTGGCCCAATCTCCTTGTAGCCGAGGATGGACGGCATGTACCCGCGTCCCGGGCCACCGTAACTGCCAGGTTCGTACCGAAAACGGCCTACCGGAAGCTCGGCCCGTTTCAATTCGGCTTCCTTCTTCTCGCAGCATCGTTTGTACTTCTCCCCGCTGCCGCACGGACACGGGGAATTGCGTCCAACCTTGACCATGACTCT
>PGZN01000090.1 GCA_002840165.1 Firmicutes bacterium HGW-Firmicutes-8 | reverse complement strand
AGGGTCGCTACTAGTCGACACCTCGTATGTTAACATGAGGTACTCTCAATTTCAAATTTCATTTTAGTTCATTACAGGAATGCTCTGTGTCTTCTTTTTTATATAATCGAGAGTTTGCGCCAGCAAACTATTCCAAGTCCCCATTTTATTACCGAAACCCCGGGCTTATTGCGATGCCGGATATTGAGGCAGCCCGCCGTTCCGACAAAATGGGGAAACCCCAACCCCTCGGAGCCCGCAGGGCGTAGAGCATTGTCCATTGTCAATTGTCAATTGTCACCTATCATCTGCCCTTCTTATAATGCAGCAAATACTTCCTCAGCATATTTAAGGCCACATTGGCAGTCTGCCACCTTATCACTTCCCTGTCACCGGCGAAAATATACCTCTGCACAATCGTTGTATCATGATCTGCAAACCCTATGTAAACAAGCCCGACGGGCTTCTCAGGGGTTCCCCCTGCCGGGCCGGCAATCCCGGTTATAGCTACAGACAGGTCTGTACCACAAACCTGTCTGACTCCTCTGACCATTTCTATGGCCGTTTCTTCACTTACTGCCCCGTGTTTCTCTATAACCTCAGGCGGAACGCCGAGCAGCTGGGTCTTGGCTGCATCAGCATAAGATACAATCCCGTACATGAAGTTTTCAGATACGCCGGGGATGTCTGTCAGCCTTTTGGCCACCAGGCCGCCGGTACAGGATTCGGCCGTGGACACTGTTAACCCATGCTTCCTGAGGAGGCCTGCCACCACCTGCTCCATAGTATCATCATCTGTCCCGTAAACGTAGTCTCCTAAGCGCTTCTTGATTTCCTTTGCGAATTTACCTATCATTTTACCGGCCTCAGCCTCAGTCCCGGCTTTGGCCGTGAGGCGGACAAACACCTCGCCCTGAGGCGCCAAAAAGGCTATCGTGGGGTTCGTCTGCTCATCAACAAGGTCTTTGATCCGTTCCTCGACAGTTGATTCTCCCATTCCCAATATCCTGAGAATCCTCGATACAATAACAGAACTGCCCCTGCCCTGCTTCTTTTTCAAATAAGGTTCTACTGTTTTCGTAAACATTGGCTGCATCTCAACAGGGGGACCCGGTAGAATAACAATAGTTTTACCTGCATTATCTATAATTGCCCCCGGAGCTGTACCTGTCTTATTTGGTATCACCAATGCCCCTTTAGGGATTAAGGCCTGTTTTTTATTAGCCTCAGGCATCTTTCTCCCCCGGATCTTAAAAAATTCCTCGACCCGGGCCATGGAATCGTCATCCAGTAATATATCCAGGCCAAGGATTCCGGCAATCGTTTCCTTTGTCAGGTCATCCATTGTCGGTCCCAGCCCCCCGGTGATTATAATGAGGTCGGCGCGCTCAAGCGCGGCATTGAAAGCCTCAGCTAACCGGATATTATTATCACCCACAGTGGTTTGAAAATACACGTCTATTCCCAACCGGGCCAATCTCTGCCCCAGAAACCTGGCATTTGTGTTCAGTATCTGGCCAAGTAACAGCTCAGTTCCGGTTGAAATAAGTTCGGCCCTCATTCGACTGTCCACCCCTCTTAATCCAGTTGTCAGTTGACAGTTGTCAGTTGACAGTAGTCAGTTGTCAACTCTTGTAATAGTTCTTTGACCTGCAGGAGAAACCCTCCCTCTTCAATCAGTTTAACCAGAAAAATTTACCTTCAATACTGATAAAAACAAAAAAAGCGGTGTTTTCATCACACCGCTTCGGCTTCTGCCTCTATTACGTCATCTGATTGGGTATCACCCGGGTGGGGTATCTTTTCCCCCGCAAAAATATATTTTCTAAAATCAACGCCTGAGAGCCGTTCCTGTTCGAGCAGGATATCAGTGACTTCAATTACCCGTTCACTGTAGGGGGCAAGGATTTCCCTGACCCTGATTTCCTGTTTTTGCAGGATATCTGTAATGACATTATGCATCTTTTCCTGGGGCAGGCTTTCTGTGGAGATTATCCCCAGAGGTGACATTCCGGCAGTGATAATTTTTTTAGATAGGTGTACAGCCCCGTCAAAGTCGTTGGCTGCTCCCGTACTCCGGCTGTTGAATATCAGTTCCTCGGCCAAAGCGCCGGCCAGCATTACACATATCTCATTTTCCAGGTACTCCAGCGTATAGAGATAAATATCGTCCTCAGGTGTCTGCCTCATGTATCCCAAAGCATTACCCCTGGGGCTGATGGTCAGGGTAGAAACTGAGCCCGGTTTTAGCAGCTCGCTGACCAGGGCATGCCCTGTCTCATGGACCGAGACCCTTTTCAGTTCATCGGGATTAGGCCGCTTATCCAGTTTTTCACCCATCATAACCTTATCAACAGCCTCCTTGAAATGACAGCCGCCGACCTCTTTTTGACCTTCCCGGAAGGCATAAATCGCCGCTTCATTAGTCAGGCTTTCCAGGTGAGCCCCGGAGAAACCGAATGTCTCCTTAGCAATATCCTGCAGGTTAACATCCCCTGCCAGCGGTTTGTTTCTGGTGTGAATCCGCAGAATCTGCTCCCTGCCGTCTTTACATGGTAAATCAACCTTGACATGCCTGTCAAAACGTCCCGGCCTCATCAGGGCAGGATCAAGCATATCAGCCCTGTTAGTGGCAGCCACAAGCAGTATCTTCGTGGATTCGTCTGTTTTCAAACCATCCATTTCGACAAGCAGCTGATTAAGAGTCTGGTCGTATTCCATATGGCCTGAATGCCGGCCCCTCGTACCACCCAGCACGTCAATCTCATCAATAAAAACAATCGCATTGTCTTTATTCTGTTTAACGGCATTTTCCCTGGCGCTCTTAAACAGTTTCCTCACCCGTTGGGCTCCCACGCCGGCATAGAGCTCAATAAATTCACTGCCGTTGCTTGACATAAAAACCGCATCAGTGTAAGCTGCGGCGGCTTTGGCCATGAGGGTTTTACCTGTCCCCGGAGGCCCGGTGAGCAGGATTCCCTTTAATGGTCTGATGCCAAGTTTTTTTATGTTTTCAAAGTCTTTTATGAAATCGAGGGCTTCTTTTAGTTCTTTAATTGCCGATTCCTGTCCCCCTATATCACTAAACGCCACCTCAGAGCAGTTATTTACCGTTACCTCCTGGAAGCCGCCCGACTTAACAAGTCCCTTACTCTGCGCCAGGAAATAGACTGCCCCAAAAAATCCGAGGATAAATACGAATGGAAGCACATCATAGCCCTTCCACAATAAAAAGCCAAGGATAGCAATGCCAGAGCCAAGGCCAATTTCCTTAACATTCCGTTTTATCATCCCTGTTCACTTCCTGTCATGTTCGCGGTGTTTCCCTGAACCCCCTGGGTTCTGGGAATTATCTTATATAGGTAGTTATTGTCCTTGATAAACTCTACGTAAATGTTGTTGTTGTCAATAAAGACCAGGCCCTCCGCGCCGACTTTCCCGGCGTTTTGCTTAATGACATCAGCCATTTTCGTAAAATCACCTTTCGCCAGGGCTTCGTAAATAACAAATTGGCTTTGATAATACGCCTCTTCCAAAGCCTTTGTCCTTTTATCCTTTAATTCTACCGTAAATTTGGTGGCGCCCATTATCTGTCCGGTATAATCTGTCAGTTCCTGATAAGCCTGCTGCAGGTTTTCCGTTTTCTTCACATCCAAAATTACCTTGACCGCGTTATCCTTTTGCTCAAGCTTAACACCCTGGACCAGCTTGGTTTGGGAATACAGCTTGAACAGGGGCTGTTCCACATTGTATTTCTGATAAACAAATTGAATGATAAGGAGGACGGCTAAAGTGATTAGGATGGCAGCTATCACGGCATATATTTTTATCCCTTTGATTTGCAAGAATTTCCTCCCCTTTCTCCTGATAGGCTCATTATAACATACCAACTCGGACACTTTCCTTATGGAAACACTGGAAATGAGGTTGTGTCAAAAGAGAAGGTCTCTTTACCTACAGCAAGGACGGGAAGGTATATTCCTCCGGGCGGGCTACATCTCAGCTAACCGGGGGCGGGGAAGGTATGGATATATTCCTCCAGGCGGGCTACAACTCAGCCGACCTGGGGTTTCGTCGATTTGCCACCACTCCCGCTGCGCGTTCGTGGGTCGGCTTTCGTCAGACACCGCCTTCCGGAACACATCCATCCCTTCCCAACGTAAGACCGTCTGAGGTCAGCCCGCCCTCCGGAACATACTTTCCCGTCCTTTTAATCGATGGTTAAAGAGTCCTCCTCTTTTGATACAACAGGGGAGAAAAAATATTGATACTGATTTGCGAGGTTGCGCTTGTAGCTGGGTTTCACCCGCCCAAGCGACATCCGTGTCTCCGCCCTGCGGCTCTGCCTGTATCTGCGGCAAGTGGCGGATCAAGGGGAACAAAGGAAACCCCTTACGCGGACAGCCATCCCCTCTTTCTATGGGTCATTTGCCAACAGGCCTACTGGAGGCATGTCTTCTGAACATCTCTGCCCGTCCTTTTCTTCCATAGTGAAAGAGACCTTCTCTTTTGACACAGCGAGGGGGAAAAAAATCTCCCTGATTCTCAGGGAGATTATCGCTTGGCAGAGTGGCAGATGTTAGTCATGTATGAAATAAATACTTTAACTTTCCGGGTTCTCTCTTTGTTATTATTCCATGTCAATCCCGAACATACTGGAGATATCAGTGTCATCAAGAATCCTATGGCTTTTTGTATTGGCTTTTTCCAGCAGAGTCTGAGACTTCTGATTTATTGCCGTTGAGATAAGAACATCAATTTTTACCTTCCGCAATATAAAAAACAATTCAAGATTATCGTCAAGCCTTGCTCCAATCCCGTAAAGAACTGCCGCCACATGCTTACACATATAAGCCCAGTCAGGGCAGCTACAGTTTAATGATATCTCTTCTGGCGCCGGAAATAAACCTTTACCCTGTACTGTAAACAATTCAGAGAGAGCCTTAGGGAAATTACCTTCAATAAGTTCCTGTAACGAATCAATTTTACCCTCACAGGCTTTCGTAATTGCCTCCCATGTATCCTTGGCTAGCGGCTGAATAGCAATGTCCACTTGATACGGCTTTTTTCGGTTT